>NZ_CALIWN010000072.1:0-25986 GCF_938046485.1 uncultured Aggregatibacter sp.
GCAGCGGACTTTTAATCCGTTGGTCGAAGGTTCGAATCCTTCACGACCCACCAAATTCACTTGTTCTGAATCTATTACTCAAGGCAATTTTTCCTAAATTAAAATACTTTAATGCGCGCCATTGTCATTCCTTTAAATTTGCTCTAACCGCATTATCCTCTCTCTCCCACTTGAAAAACACATAAAATTCCATCTTTCTTCAAGTCTCTAATTTATGATCTCAATCACAGTTTTGTTAAAACAATTCAGATAAAATAAAAATCCCATATTAAATATAAGGATATGACGAATGACTTCAGCAGAACTTTTCGGTGAAGGAATTAATCTGATGTTCTCAGGGATGGGCTTTGTATTGGTCTTTTTGCTCATTTTAATTTGGGCAATTGGACTCATGTCTAAACTTATCAACCGCTTTTTTCCCGAACCTCTCCCCTCACCCAAAACGCCTTCAAATACTACCGCACTTTCTGCGGCACCTATTGACGATTTTGAGCGTTTGCGCCCTGTAATTGCAGCGGCTATCGCGCACCATCGCCGTACCCAACAGTTCAAATAAAAATAAGGATTTTGCTATGACTAAAAAAATTAAAATGACCGAACTGGTGCTTCGTGATGCTCACCAATCGCTTTTCGCGACCCGTTTGCGTCTTGATGATATGTTGCCGATCGCACAAGAATTAGACAATATCGGCTATTGGTCGTTGGAAGCTTGGGGCGGTGCAACCTTTGACAGTTGTATTCGTTTTTTAGGGGAGGATCCGTGGGTACGTTTGCGTGAATTGAAAAAAGCCTGTCCGAAAACCCCGTTACAAATGCTGTTACGTGGTCAAAACCTCTTAGGTTATCGCCACTATGCCGATGACGTGGTAGAACGTTTCGTCGAACGTTGCGTAGCAAACGGTATGGACGTGTTCCGCGTATTTGATGCGCTCAACGACCCGCGTAATATGAAAGCAGCGCTGCAAGCCGTGCGTAAATTCGGCGGTCATGCACAAGGGACATTAAGTTACACCACCAGCCCGGTACACACCATGCAAACCTGGCTTGATACCACCGAACAATTATTGGAAATCGGTATCGACAGCTTAGTTATCAAAGATATGTCCGGTATTTTGAACCCGATGGCGGCGGCAGACTTAGTGCGCGAAATCAAAAAACGTTTCGACGTGGAATTACATTTACACTGCCACTCGACTACCGGTATGGCTGAAATGGCGCTATTAAAAGCCATTGAAGCAGGCGTAGATGGTATTGATACTGCAATTTCCTCTATGTCAGGCACCTACGGTCACCCGGCAACAGAATCCATGGTTGCTACCTTACAAGGCACTGAATATGACACCGGTTTGGATATTCCGCGTTTGGAAAAAATCGCTGCCTATTTCCGTAATGTGCGTAAAAAATATGCCAAATTTGAAGGTCAGTTACGTGGCGTAGATAGCCGTATTTTAGTGGCACAAGTGCCGGGTGGCATGCTTACCAACTTAGAAAATCAATTAAAACAACAAAACGCTTCCGACAAATTGGATTTGGTTTTAGAAGAAATCCCACGCGTACGCAAAGATTTAGGTTACATTCCACTTGTTACCCCAACTTCTCAAATTGTCGGCACACAATCCGTTATTAACGTGCTGACAGGCGAACGCTATAAAACCATCGCGAAAGAAACCGCCGGTATTTTAAAAGGTGAATACGGTAAAACACCTGCACCGGTAGATAGCGCATTACAAGCTCGCGTATTAGAAGGTGCCGCTCCGGTGACTGACCGTCCAGCCGATCACATTGCGCCTGAAATGGTGAAAATTGAAGCTGAAGTTGCCGAACAAGCCAGAGTGAAAGGGGTAAAATTAGCAGATAACGCGGTGGACGATGCTTTAATCGTGGCGCTCTTCCCTCAAATCGCTTGGAAATTCTTAGAAAACCGCAACAACCCGGCTGCCTTTGAACCAGCGCCAACCGGCAATGAAAGTGCGGTGGAAAATAAACCTGTTTCTAAAGCTGCACCTGCGGCCTCCGGCTCCACCGTTTATACTGTGGAACTGGAAGGTAAAGCCTTTGTGGTGAAAGTCAGTGAAGGCGGCGACATTTCACACGTAGCAACAACCACAGCACCAGCTGCGCCACAATCCGCACCGGCACCAGCGTCAACCAGTGGTGGCACCCCGGTGACTGCGCCAATGGCGGGTAACATTTGGAAAGTCGTTGCAACAGAAGGTCAAACTGTTGCTGCAGGTGATGTGTTATTCATTCTTGAAGCCATGAAAATGGAAACCGAAGTCAAAGCGGCACAAGCCGGTACCGTGCGTGGCATTTGTGTCAAAGCCGGCGATGCCGTCGCGGTGGGTGATACCGTCATGAACCTCGTCTAAGGAGTTACCTATGGATAGCATTATTGCATTAATTCAGGGTATGGGACTGTTCCATTTGCAATGGGGTCAAGCAGTGATGCTCGCTATCAGCTTGCTCCTATTGTGGCTTGCCATTTCGCGCAAGTTTGAGCCATTGCTGTTATTGCCTATCGGCTTTGGTGGATTGTTATCAAACATTCCCGAAGCCGGGCTTGCCATGACGGCATTGGAGAATTTGCTTCATCTTGGTTCACCGGAGCAAATTGCCGTGATTGCCGCGAAATTAGGTGTTGCCGCTGATCCGGTACTCATTAAAACTGCACTTGCGACAGCTTCTGGCTCTACCGTAAATCAACTGGAAGCCTTGTCAATGGACATGGGGTACAGCGCCGGGATCTTGGCTTTGTTCTATAAAGTGGCTATCGGTTATGGCATTGCACCGTTAGTAATTTTCATGGGCGTAGGCGCGATGACAGACTTTGGCCCATTATTGGCAAATCCGAAAACGTTGCTGCTTGGTGCTGCGGCACAGTTCGGTATTTTCGCGACCGTACTCGGTGCATTGGCATTGAACTATTTCGGGATTATCGAATTCACGCTCCCACAAGCGGCATCCATCGGTATTATCGGTGGTGCGGACGGCCCGACCGCGATTTACCTCACCAGCAAACTCGCACCGGAATTGCTTGGTGCCATTGCTGTGGCAGCTTATTCCTACATGGCGTTAGTGCCATTGATTCAGCCACCGATCATGAAAGCCTTAACCACGGAAGAAGAACGCAAGATCCGCATGACACAAATGCGTCATGTGAGCAATCGTGAAAAGGTCTTGTTCCCGGTGATTTTGCTGTTGCTCGTTGGTTTACTTTTACCGGATGCTGCCCCATTGCTTGGAATGTTCTGTTTCGGTAACCTCATGCGCGTTAGTGGTGTGGTAGAACGTTTAAGCGACACCACGCAAAATGCCTTGATTAACATCGTCACCATCGTGCTTGGCTTGTCTGTGGGTTCCAAACTCATCGCCGATAAATTCCTACAACCGCAAACCTTGGGTATTTTAATTCTTGGCGTAATTGCCTTCGGTATCGGTACCGGCAGCGGGGTATTAATGGCGAAATTGATGAACAAATTCAGCAAAAACAAAATTAATCCGCTCATTGGTTCTGCCGGTGTGTCTGCCGTCCCCATGGCAGCACGGGTTTCCAACAAAATCGGATTGGAAGCAGACAACCAAAACTTCCTACTCATGCATGCCATGGGGCCGAACGTTGCTGGTGTGATCGGTTCCGCCATCGCCGCCGGGGTGATGCTGAAATATGTGAGTGCAATGATGTAGATTAAAAACACGGTAAAAAAGCACCGCATTTTAGGTTCATTCCAACTAAAAAAGTACGCTATTTTCTAGCGTGCTTTTTTTCTTTCCCATCAATTCATTACAAAAAACAACCGCACTTTTATTGATGCACCTTCCTTTCAATACGTGGCATGATAGGTTTATTGCAACAAACCAAAGAAAAATCATTCACTTGCCGCCGGAAAACTACATAAATCAGTGAAAGTGCGGTACAATCTAGCCCTATTTTTTCCCAGTAAATACCGCCATGACAGAAAGATTTACGCAATATATTCCTCATGAAAATGCGATGTGTGCTTTTGGCAAGCAGCTTATCAACGCCATCTGCCGACTTCCGAGTCAGCAAAACGTTACGCTTTATTTAAACGGCGATCTTGGCGCAGGTAAAACTACCTTAAGCCGTGGCATGATTCAAGGATTAGGTTATTCGGGCAATGTGAAAAGCCCAACCTATACGTTAGTGGAGGAATATGCCATCGGCGAGAAAATCATTTACCACTTCGATTTGTATCGCTTGGCTGATCCGGAAGAATTGGAATTTATGGGCATTCGTGATTACTTCGCAGACAACACGATTTGCTTAATTGAATGGGCAGAAAAAGGGGCAGATCTTCTGTCTCCACCGGATTTGCTGGTTAATATTGGTTATGCAGAAAATGCACGAAATATCGAATTAGTCGCTCAATCTACAATGGGGCAACAAATCATCCAACAACTTACTTAGCAATGTTATCGCACATGAAAATCACAAATATGATGAGATTTATTCTGATATACGGTCTTCTTTTTTGGGCGACACTCGCCTCAGCTAATACTTGGACGATTGCCATCGATCCCGGTCATGGTGGCAAAGATCCCGGTGCTATCGGGCGTAACCTCAAAATTTATGAAAAAAATGTCACGCTATCTATCGCCAAGGAACTCAAAGCCTTGTTGGATAAGGATCCCTCATTCCGTGCCGTCTTAACCCGCAACGGTGATTACTATATTTCCGTGCCGGAACGTTCGGAAATCGCACGAAAATACAAAGCCAATTATTTGGTGTCAATTCACGCCGACTCTTCCGAAGCCTCCAATTTACGAGGCGCTTCCGTGTGGGTGTTGTCGAATCGTCGCGCCAACGATGAAATGGGACAATGGTTGGAAGATCATGAAAAACGCTCAGAATTATTAGGCGGTGCTGGTCGCGTATTAGCCTCCCACAATGAAAAGTATTTAGATCAAACGGTGTTGGATCTGCAATTTGGTCACAGTCAACGTGTCGGCTATGAATTAGGTAGCATTGTTTTGCGCCATTTTTCCCAGATCGCCTCGCTAAATCGTACAACACCACGCCATGCCAGCCTTGGCGTTTTACGTTCACCGGACATTCCGTCTATCTTGGTGGAAACCGGTTTTTTATCGAATTCAGAAGAAGAACTCAAGCTCAGCACCTCCGCCTATCGCAAGCAAATTGCCAAAGCGATTTATAACGGTTTAGTGGAATACCGTCGTAAGCACTTCAGAAATGAACCGAGAATCGTTGAGGAGAGCAAGGAAAAAACATCAGAAAAATCTACCGCACTTGAAAACAAAACCGCTGACATTAACGCACCGGACATTCGAGATAGCGGTATTCGTCATAAAGTTAAGGATGGGGAGGCATTGAGTAAGCTTGCCGAAAAATATCATGTCTCCGCTAAAGCGATTTTGGCGTTAAATCAATTAACGCGGAAAGAACTCTTGGTGGGCGAAACCCTTAAAATTCCGGTAACCGCAAAACCGGAAGCCGAGAATAAAAAAGCACAGACAAATAAAACAGAGTCAACGAATAAACTTGCACAAGGAAAAGACGTAAAAAATTCACGTGCGGCTGCTGATAAAGCCACTAAAACGTCCGAAAACAACCCGTCGGATGTGAAAAAAGCCATGCCGAAATATCACATTGTCAAGCAAGATGAAACCCTTTACGCCATTGCCCGTGAATATAAAATTTCACCCAATAAGTTGTTGAAATTAAACCCGAAATTAAAAGACGGCAAAGTATTCAGTGGACAAAAAATCCAACTGCTTGACGATAATCCAGGGAAGAAATAATGACTATACGTATTTTATCGCCACAACTAGCCAACCAAATTGCTGCCGGAGAAGTGGTCGAACGCCCTGCTTCGGTGGTAAAAGAATTGGTGGAAAACAGCCTAGATGCCGGTGCCGATAAAATTCAAATTGATATAGAAAACGGTGGCGCGAGCCTTATTCGGATTCGCGACAACGGCATTGGTATTGCCAAGGAAGAATTGGCTTTAGCGCTTGCCCGTCACGCCACCAGTAAAATCGCTGATCTTGCCGATTTGGAAGCCATTTTAAGTTTGGGTTTTCGTGGCGAAGCCCTTGCCAGCATCAGTTCCGTTTCCCGTTTAACCCTCACCTCTCGTACCGCAGAACAAAATGAAGCTTGGCAGGTCTATGCCCAAGGCCGCGACATGGAAACGACTATTCAACCAGCATCCCATCCGGTGGGAACGACAGTTGAAGTAGCAAATTTATTTTTTAACACGCCCGCCCGTCGCAAATTTTTACGTTCCGAGAAAACCGAATTTTCTCATATTGATGAAGTCATTCGCCGTATTGCGTTAGCCAAATTTAATATCAGTTTTACCCTCACACATAATGGCAAAGTATTACGCCAATACAAAAGTGCGGTCACGAATGAACAAAAATTAAAGCGAGTCGCAGCAATTTGTGGCGATGATTTTATTCAGAATGCGTTGCAAATTGATTGGAAACACGATGATCTCCATTTATCCGGTTGGGTAGCTATGCCCCACTTTCATCGTCCGCAAAATGACTTAAATTATTGTTATGTGAATGGGCGAATGGTGCGAGATAAAATCATTACCCACGCCATTCGACAAGCCTACGCCGACTATTTAACCAACGAGCAGTACCCTGCTTTTGTGCTGTTTATTGATCTCAATCCCAACGATGTTGATGTGAACGTCCATCCCACCAAACATGAAGTGCGTTTCCAGCAATCTCGTTTGGTACATGATTTCATCACCCAAGGCATCACCAATGCGTTGGCCTCCGAGCCAATGCCGTTGAATACGCCTTCAACAGAATATGGCGTGGAAGAACCCGCCGGTGCATGGGAAGTTTCCACACAGACAAAACCCAATCGTTCGGCAGCGGGGCTAAATATATTTGCACAACCTACGAATCATTCTGCCAATGCTTACTCGGAAAACCGATATCACGAACAGCCAAAACAGCAAAAAAATCCACCGCACTTTTATGGCGAAACGTCTCCGCGCGAATCAATAACACCAAGCGTACTAAAAGCGCATCAAGCATTGTGGTCAGATTCTTCGACAACCATGCAAACCAACGTAACCGAAGTTAAAAAGCCAAATACCAATTTCTTGCACGCCCTTGCATTAATTCAACATGAGGCCTTGTTGTTACAGCAAGAACAACGTTTTTATCTGCTCTCGCTCGCGCGTTTGCAACGGCTAAAACAAACGTTAAATTTAACCTTAGCTCCTACCTCCCAGCCATTGTTGATTCCGATTATTTTCCGTTTATCAGATGCACAATGGCAGGCATGGGGTCAACAAAAAGCCTTTTTCGAGCAAATCGGCTTTGTGTTTATGGAAGAGGCAGCGCAACATAAAATTACGTTACAAAAAGTATCGGCACATTTGCGTCAACAAAACTTACAACACATGATTGTGTCGTTATTAAATCAATCTTTCGAAAATTTACCTGAATTTTTGACCGCACTTTTAGCCCCGTTGGAATCAGCACCAATCACTGTGCTCGCCGATGCAGTAAATTTACTGACTGAAACCGAACAATTACTCGCTAAACAGCAGCAAATTCGCCTGTTAGATTTACTCGTCGAAATTGACTGGCAGCCTTATTTAACTCAATTAACCCGCTAACTATGCAGCATTCAGAACACAAACCTTTAGCGATTTTTTTAATGGGGCCAACCGCCTCCGGTAAAACGGATTTGGCGATCCAGTTGCGCCAACAGCTGCCCGTGGAAGTTATCAGCGTCGATTCTGCCCTGATTTATCGTGGCATGGACATTGGCACGGCGAAACCCTCAAAAGCCGAACTGGCACTGGCACCTCATCGTTTAATTGATATTTGCGATCCGGCAGAAAGTTATTCTGCGGCGAATTTCCGCACAGATGCTTTACGCGAAATGCAAGAGATTAGCGCACAAGGCAAAATCCCCTTATTGGTGGGTGGCACAATGTTGTATTACAAAGCCTTATTGGAAGGTCTGTCGCCCCTTCCCTCCGCCGATGAAAAAGTGCGGTCGGAAATTGAGGCAAAAGCAGCACTTATCGGTTGGGATGGATTACATCAAGAACTCAGTAAAATCGATCCGATTTCAGCACAACGTATAAACCCGAATGACTCGCAACGGATTAACCGCGCATTAGAAGTCTTTTATTTAACTGGTAAGACCTTAACGGAATTAACGGCACAAAAAGGCGAGGCCTTGCCGTATGACATTTTGCAATTTGCGATTGCACCGGAGCAAAGAGAGGTCTTACATCTTCGAATTGAGCAACGTTTTCACAAAATGATTGAACTTGGTTTTCAGCAAGAGGTCGAAAAATTGTATCGTCGTCCCGACTTAAACGAGAACCTGCCTTCCATTCGCTGTGTGGGTTATCGCCAAATGTGGGAATATTTACGCGGTGATTATGACCACGATGAGATGGTTTTTCGTGGTATCTGCGCCACCCGCCAATTAGCAAAACGCCAAATCACTTGGCTACGTGGTTGGACATCACCGATTCAATGGTTGGATAGTTTGCAACCGGCTCAAGCCCTTGAAAAAGTATTAACCTCGGTTTCAACGAAAGCGTAAAACACAGATTGCGCCTAGTGACTTTCAATATAATTGTTGCTATATTGATTCGCGGAGGCATACAGCTTGCTGTATTGTTTTAATTCATCATCTTTTACAAAAAGAAGGAAAGAAAAATGGCAAAAGGACAATCTCTACAAGATCCTTACTTGAATGCATTACGTCGTGAACGTATTCCTGTTTCAATTTATTTAGTCAACGGCATTAAATTACAAGGGCAAATCGAATCGTTTGACCAATTCGTGATTTTGTTGAAAAACACGGTAAATCAAATGGTTTATAAACACGCAATTTCAACTGTTGTGCCGGCACGGACGGTAGGACATCATAACACCGCACCACAGCAACCAAGCCAACAAGCGCCTTCTTCTGTAGAAACCAACACGGATGCGCCAGCAGAATAATTAAATAGTATAGAACTGCATTAAACGGCATCAGACTGTGTTAACTTAAACTAAAAATGCGGTGAATTCTTAACGTGTTCACCGCATTTTTTCTTTCACCCTTCCGCCAATCTCCGCCTCTCATGTCAGATCGCGCCATTCACTACCTCAGCCAAACAATTACGATTTTCCAATACCGTATTGACGTAATTTATTGGCAATTGCCGTATGAGATACCCCCAAGCGAGTGGCCAGTTTTCTGGAACTGGGATATTTTGCATAAAATTTATGAAGTACCGCTGCCTCAAAACGCCCAACCATCTCATCCAACGTACTGCCTTCTGTGATAAATTCATCAATAAACGACGCTGTCTCCTGCCCATGGGAATTTTGTGGCGCTAGTCCTAAATCCTCAATCTTCAACCGGTTGTTTTGGCATAAAGAACAGGCACGATATAAGGCATTATAAAGCTCACGAAGATTGCCCGGCCAAGGATAGTCTTGTAAATATCGCAAGAGATGCTCATCTAAGTGCGGTGGAAAAATGCCGAGTTTTTCACTAATTTCTTGAATGAACTGATGGCTTAACAGCGCAATATCTTCCTGACGCTCACGCAGCAAAGGCAACGTTAAACTCAACACATTCAACCGATGAAACAAATCATTGCGCATTTTGCCTTGTTCGACATAATGTTGTAACGGCTGTTGCGCCGTACAAATCACACGAACATTCGCATAATGTTCCTCTTCCTCACCCACGCGACGAAACGTGCCATCACTCAAAAAACGTAGCAGTTTTGCCTGCAAGGTCAACGGCAATTCCTCTACCCCATCCAACAATACCGTACCGCCATCCGCATATTCAAAAAAACCGATAAACTCACCGTCTTTATTGCGCCGCCCAAACATTTCCGTTTCTGCATCTTCCCCCGGAATGCCGGCGCAATTCACTGCCAAAAAGGTATGATCACGTCGTTCACTAAAATCATGACACGCCTTTGCGATCACCTCTTTGCCCGTACCGGTTTCGCCTTGAATGAGCAAAGGAGCATCCAGCAAAGCAAACTTTTTCGCTTTCTCAATCACCTCTTGCATTCGTGGATTTTGGCTGACAATTTGTGCAAAAGGATCGGTATTTTTTGAAGTTGTCATATACGTCTCGGAAGTTGAAAAACGGCCTAATAATAACCTGATGAAGAAAAATCGCCAACGCCTTTGGCAAGATTTATTGACAGCTTAGGCAATGGTTTACACGTTCTCTTTTTGCTTAAATTTAACTTGATCTAAGACTGTGCTACTTAAATGACTGAGCAATTCTTTATGCAATTGTGATAACCGCGGCTTCTCACCGGATTGAAATGCCAGCGGGCGGCAAAATTCCATGGCTTTAATACCTAAACGCGCGGTCAATATGCCCACGCCAATCCCTTGTGCGGCACGCGCTGACAATTTCGCCGTCAGATCTTGTGATAACCAATTCACACCCAAATCCTGAATTAATTCCGTTGCCCCAGCAAACGCCATATTCACCAAGACCATGCGCAATAAGCGAATGCGGCTAAAATAGCCCAATTCAATGCCATAAGTCCGTGCTATTTGATTAATTAAACGAATATTGCGCCACGCAATGAAAAAAATATCAACCAACGCCAACGGACTAATTGCCACCAATGCCGCCGATTCTGTCGAGGCTTTGGTGATCAATTTTTTGGCTTGTTTATCCACAGGCTGTAGCACATTTTGACTAAATAAATGCAAAATCTCATGGGCGGAATAGGCTTCATGAATTTGTTTTTGCCATTGCATAAAATCAGGGTTTTGCCCATCAATATGAACTAATTTGCTCACGTCTTGGCATAAGCTGACTGCCTGTTGATGTTCGGCAGATGAAAAAATATCTTTAAAATTGACCGCACTTTTCAGCAACTGTTGGCTTTGTGTTTGAATTTCTGCCCGATGACGTAATTTCGCCAAACGTCGCCATTCGCCGACAATCGCCGAGATGCCGAGTAAAATGACGGCACAAGCGACCAAGGAAAAGGCAAAATAAATCCATTGATTTTGTTGCCAGGCATCCACCAGCCATTGTACCGATTGCGCCACAGAGGCGACAAAAAATAAGAGACTCACGCCACCTAATATTTTTTTCCACCAACGCGGTTTCGGTTGCAGACTCTGCTCAAATTGTTGTTCTAACAATTCGCCTTCAAAAATTCCATTCGCCTCCTCTGTGTCAGGTACTGCCTGCGCTTCGTGAAATTCCTGTTTGGCGATAAATGCCGATTGCGCATTGAGCTCCTCATTCATATCGCTTTCATTTTGTGTAAACACTTTTTTCTCCACGACCTGCCTCCTACAATTTATCGCCCAATAAAAATTGCAACACCGCATCCATTCGCAAGTGCGGTATATTTTCACCTTGTTCTAAACGGCGTGGTTCAAATTGGTCGAATTCAAATTTTTGATTTTGCCAAAAATCGGCACTCGGCAATCGTCCCGGCACGCTGCCCGGATAAAGTGTCACTTTCTGCTTATCGGAACAACGAATGCCTTGCAGCGCTTTAAATGATTGACCGTTTTGATTCACCACCACTTGCTGTGTTGCACGAATAGACGCAATCGCGGTGTAATCCGTCACAATATCGGCAAATTCGACATAACGCCCGCCTTCTTGCACCAACTGACGCATCAAACCGATTAAATTCGGCAGCTGGTCGGTGGTGATATGATCCGCCTTGGTGGCAATAAACATCAATTTATCAATTTTCGGCGAAAAAAGACGATTTAAAAGATGCCGTTTGCCATAATGAAAATTGCGAAAGAGCTGATGTAGCGCCTGTTGCATATCGCTAAAAGCTTGTCGGCTATGATTTAACGGTGTTAAGCAATCCGCCAAAATGACTTGTCGATCAAAGGTCTCAAAATAATTTTCGTAAAACCCTTTCACAACATGCTGACGATAATACTCATAACGTTTAGTCAACACAGCAAAATAACTTTCACTTTTCGCTTCACGTTTCAGTTCTTGCCATTGTGACGCATTCAAATGCAATAATGGAAAGAATTGCAAGGCCGGAGCGCCTTCAAGCTCACCGGGTAACACAAATCTTCCCGGCTGAATAAAATGCAATCCTTGTTTCTTACATTGCCACAAATAATCGGTGTAATCTTTGGCCAACTGCGCCAAAATGTCTTCATCTGCGGCATCAGTCAGCTGAATTTTGGCCACTTTCGTTAACCAAGACTGCGCCAA
The DNA here is from genome assembly GCF_938046485.1 of uncultured Aggregatibacter sp. Taxonomy (NCBI): domain Bacteria; kingdom Pseudomonadati; phylum Pseudomonadota; class Gammaproteobacteria; order Pasteurellales; family Pasteurellaceae; genus Aggregatibacter; species uncultured Aggregatibacter sp. The sequence continues at coordinate 12,209 of NZ_CALIWN010000072.1, forward strand.
CGCTGCGTGTGTGCCGTTAAGTTGTCGTTGTAATTCCAACGACCATTCTTCAAACCCTAAATCCAATAAGGGCAAATCCAACAACCATTCGCCGGGATAATCAAAAATATCTAAATATAACGTGCCTTTTTCTTTCAAATGACGCAACAAACCATCACTTCGTTGATAACGAATTGCCAAGCGAGTTTCACTCACGCCACGGGTAGATTGCGGCCACATCGGTGGGTCTTGAGACAAGGCATTCAGATTTCCTTCGTAATCAAAGCGCGGGATCGATAAATCTAATTGAGGCACGCGTTGTACCGCTAGAATTCGGTGTTGGCGGGCCGCATCAAAGAGTGGCAAATGCCCATTATCTACTCGATTAATGTGTAACATTTGATTTATTAAACTAGTAATAAAGGCTGTTTTCCCACTTCGACTTAACCCCGTCACAGCAATGCGTAAGGTCCGATCCAAACCGCGATTAACCAGCTCGTTTAATTCTTTTTGCAGATGATTTAGCATACTCGTCTTCTTAATATATGACGTCAATAATGGGAGACATTATACCGAAAAAATGAAGATGGGCTTAATTTGCTTGGAAATAAAAGAAAAGTGCGGTCAAAACAAGAGAATTTTGAGAAGGATTTGCTCGCGGCGTCTGAGGCGAATCAATCACATCGCTGATTAATACGTGATTTCCATAATATTTTTATTCTGCCAAAAATCCATGTTGATACATAATGCGTTTTGCCGTATCTGACATTAAAAACTGAAAAAATAAACGGGTAATCACATTCTCACTCAGTTGCGCAGCAGAATAGGTCGCCTTGATATTAAATTCAGGTGGGAAAGGATGAAAACGCAGATTTTCATTTGCTAATTTGTACATATAATTGGCGTAACCAATCATCATATCCGCATGATTGTTTTGCAAAATATACTTAGAGGCAATTTCACCTTGCGGAATAACCACGGCACTATTTTCACCACCGACCAACGGTATCGCACGCTGTTTTAATAAACTGCCTGAAACGGGATAGGCTTGTTCTAACAGTTCAAACAAGTGCCAAGTGTAATCCCCGCAAGGATCCACAATAGGCGTGGAGGTTGCCAAACGCAAGGATTCATCAAACAAAATATCTAATGTATCGCGGTGTTGATAATGTTCGGTATTTAAGGTGGTAAGAATCAGTTGATTAAAGGCGAGGATTTGCTGGTTATAAATACATTTCGTGGCAGATAGGATGTTGATATTTTGCAAATTAGCACTAATAAAAATATCACAGTATTCATCAGCTTCCAGGCGTTGTCGCAACAATCCCGCCGGCGCCAAATGTAAATGAACTTCCACCGGGTTTTTCTGCTTGAAAATCGTCACGAGCTCATTTAAAACATGACGAAAACTGCCTGCGCTAAAAATCGTTAAATTCAACATTTTTTGATCCTATAAAAGCCACTTAATACGCTGTCGTACACAGGGACAAAATGCGTAAGTTCATGGTTTTGATAGTATGCTTCCTGCATCAACATGGGTAAATGAAATCACTGTGTCAAATTCTCTGCCGTCAACACATCATCAGTTTGACCAAATAACACGTTTTGCTTATTCATTAACAAAACTTTATTCGCCACGGCAACCACATGATTCAGTTGATGCGTTGTTAATATGACGACGGTTAATCTATGTTCTTTCACCCACTGTTGCAATAACGATAACACAGTATTTTGATTCGCTAAATCCAAAGCAAAGGTCGGCTCATTCAATGGCATTAATTTGCATTCGGAAGCCATGGTGTTTTAGTTGAACGATAACATTACTTAAAAAATAAAGTGGTTGATAGACTAAACCACTTTATCGCCGGCGAAGAAATTTCAAACGCGCGAAAACACAACCGCGCTTAATTTCAATCAATACCCTTTTTGATACACCAATTCAGCCAATTTCACGCCTAATAAGGCAATATCAAAGCGTTGTTCATCTGCTACTAGCCAGAATTGAACGCCATTTTCCACTGCTGTAAGCCCGCCGATATGTAACTTGGCGGCTTCCCCGGCTTCTGCTTCGCCGTTGGTTACCGGTGTGAATAATTGGGTTTCATTGAAATCCACCAACGCATTGTCTTGCCATGCGCTGATTTGTGATTGCATATCCAATTCATAGTCGGATAACAATGTCACTGTTTGCGCCATGCCATAAAACACCGGCACTTGTACTTGATGGAAGATCACATTTCGCAATTGCGGGAAGATTTTTTCCACTTGCGTCGCCAAATTTACGGCGTGTTTTGTCGATGGAAACACATCAAAAGCTAAACGTTGCTGTTCTTCGTCAAGCGGAATGCCGTTTAATAACTGCGCCGTTTGACCGGCAAGTTTTGAGACGGTTTCACTGTCAATATAAGAGGCCGGTAATAATGACGTGACTAACACTTGTGATAGGTTTGCATCACGTGCTAATTGTGATACGGAGAAAATGAATTGGGTTACTTGCGGATCAGGCAACGAAACAATGTTACGTTGTAGTGAAGTCAGCTGTTCGTTATTAACACTTGGTACGATCACCGGCACATCATTTAACGTGGCGCATACGCCGTTCAAGTCAATGACCATGCACCCTGCACTCGCGGCTTTGGCAATGTGTGTCGCGTGCGCTAATTCGCCGGCGAAAAAAACGTAATCAAAATCCGACCATTCGGTTTCATCTAACGCAATTTGTGCCACGCTTTTATTATTAAAACGAATGCCTTGTTCTTCGGCAAAAGGGAAAAGTTCCACGACGGATACCTTTTCAATTTCTAAACAACTCTGCTCTAATGCTTCTGCTAACTTCTCGCATAAATCAAATTCGGCGACGAGGGCGACATTTAATCTTGTACTCATTTTTCTCTCCGCAGTAAAATAAAAGGCTACATTCTACTGAATTATCACAAGGAAATACAATGACGCCGGCAATTGACTTACTGAAAAAGCACAACGTTCCTTTTACCCTACATCACTACGATCACGATCCTGACAATACCCATTTTGGCGATGAGGCCGCCGAAAAACTTGGTATTAACCCAGACCAATCTTTCAAAACCTTATTGGTTGCCGAAAACGGTGATCAGAAAAAACTGGCTTGTTTCGTGTTGCCGACCAGCCATATGTTAAGCTTAAAAAAAGCCGCCAAAGCCTTAGGCGTGAAAAAAGTCGATATGGCAGACAAAGATGCCGCCCAGAAAAGCACGGGTTACTTGGTGGGCGGCATCAGCCCATTAGGGCAAAAGAAACGCGTCGCCACCGTAATTGAACAATCCGCCCTCAATTTTGACACAATTTTTGTCTCCGGCGGCAAACGCGGATTAAGCGTAGAACTCGCTCCACAAGATTTGGCAAAAATAGTCAATGCACCGTTTCTTGACATTCTGGATGAAAAATAAAGTGCGGTCATTTTTTATAGAACCGTAGCGTGCAACTTGTTGCACGAAATGAATAACGCGCTTGACTGTTGATAATACGTTGGTTGAAAAAATACTTCCAAAAATTACCGCACTTTAGTTCGTTCCGTGATTGATTCTGTCGTGCATCAAGATGCACGCTACGGGGTACATAAAGTGCGGTCATTTTTTATAAAATTTTAAATGACCGATACGCTTTAAGACTGGCATTTTCCGTGATCCACACATAATTCTTGAGTTTTTTTATAGGTTTTTCTGTCAAAAGGTGCAAAAATGAACCGCACTTTATAAAGTGCTTCTAAAACTGTGATGGATGTCTGTTTTTTACATGCGCTAAAAGCGTAAACTCTACCTTACCCTATCAAATTCTCTATTTCTGACATTTATAAGGAGTTAATGTGAAATTAGATGAAATTGCCAAACTTGCCGGTGTCTCTTGCACAACGGTGAGCTATGTTGTAAACGGAAAAGCCAAGCAATACCGTGTGAGTGATAGCACTATCAAAAAAGTGGAAGCCTTAATTAAACAGTATGATTTTAAACCCAATGCAATGGCCGCCAGCCTGCGTGTAGGCAAAAGTAAAACCATCGGTTTAATTATTCCGGATTTTGAGAATATCAGTTATGCCAAAATTGCTAACAATTTAGAAAATCATTTAAGAGAAATCGGCTATCAATTACTGATATCTTGCTCTAACGATAAAGTTAAAAATGAAGAAGACTGCGTAAAACACTTGTTACAACGCCAAATTGATGCCTTGGTGGTCTCTTCCGCATTGCCTTACAACACAGATTTTTACCAGCACACCAACATTCCGGTGATCGGTTTTGATCGCCAAATTCTATCGCCCAATGTCGTGAATCTTTTAACGGACGATGAAGGCGATGCCTATCGGTTAAGCCATGAGCTATTCAAGCAAGCCAAACAACAACGTATTCTATTTTTTGGCGCATTACCTGAATTGCCCATCAGCCAAGCCCGCGAAAAAGGCTTTCGTCAGGCGTTAGACGGGAAAAACATTAACGCAACCTATTTGTACACGGATAACTTCCATAAAAACCATGCGGCCACCGCATTTTCTCGTTGGTTAGATCAAAATGAATTACCAACCTCGATTTTTACTACCTCTTTTACGCTGTTAGAAGGTGTGTTATTGGTGTTATTACAGCGACAAGGTCATATTCCGCCTCAACTCATGATTGCAACCTTTGGGCATTTTGAAATGTTGGAATTATTGGAAAATGCCGTGATTTGCAGTGTGCAAGATTATGACAAAATATCGCGATCGTTGTTAAATCTTGCGTTGAATGCTCTCTCGAAAAAACATAAAAACACGGTGAACACAACGCCTTTAATGCGGAAACTTGTTAAGTATCACTGTTGATACTGGGAATGCTAAGTGGTGGGGGAAGCGGTTCCGGTTCTCCCAAAAAGTGCGGTTCCTTTTCGATGAGAATATCCCAAACCGCCTGTAGGCGTGCAAAAAACTCTCTGATTCTCACCCAAGAAGACACTTGCGGATAATCGGCGACAAAACAAATGGCGTCGATCTTGTGGAATTTCGCAATAAACAAGGCACGCTCACAATGGAACTTCTGCGAAATAATGGTAAAAGAATGTGCCTGAAAGACTTGATCGGCGCGAACCACCGAATCCAATGTACGAAATCCGGCGAAATCTAAATAAATAAATTCCGGCGGCACGCCCATTCTTTTCAGATCTTTAAGCATCGTTCGTGGCTCATTGTATTGACGCGTGCGATTGTCTCCGCTTAACAATAAATAATCCACTTTTCTCGCTTCAAATAGACGTTGCGCCGCCAACAAGCGATTATGGTAAAACAGATTCAATGCGTTATTGGCAAAGTACTTTGATGTGCCAAGCACTAAGCCGTAAGGGCGATTTGGGATTTTGGCAATATCGTAATAAATGTTCTCCCGAACATAATAACCAATCATGGCATCTACGATAATCAATAAAAAAACAGAAAACGCCACAAATCCACTCAAATAGCGCACGATTCGCTTAATGTGCAATCTGTCAAACAGGTTTTGTAACGTTTCTTTTAAAGCCAATTTCATTGATGTGATTCAGATAAAAATGATTATTAACAAAATAATCAAAACAACACGGAAATTCAAGCGTAATCTTTGTTTCTACAGACTTCAAAACTTCTAGATGTTTAGATGGCTAAATTTCCTTGACAAGCGCTAAGGCAAGCGGTAGTTTATGCGCCTATTCTTGATAACCCAAATGCCGGCAATGACAATTAAAACAACAACGCTTTTTACCCAGCAACCCTTAGCTCTCCTCTTAGGTGGCCAACTTGATCATATTGATGTCGCCTACCAAACCTATGGTGAGCTCAATGCGGAGAAAAGCAATGCGGTATTGATTTGTCATGCATTAACCGGTGATGCCGAACCCTATTTTGCGAAAGAGCAACATCAAGAAGGCTGGTGGCAAAATTTTATGGGCGATGGTTTGGCATTAGACACCTCCCGTTATTTCTTTATTTGTTCGAATGTTCTCGGCGGCTGTAAAGGCACTACCGGCCCGGCTTCGCTTAATCCAAAAACCAACCGCCCTTATGGCAGTCAATTTCCTTCTGTGATGGTGCAAGATTTAATCAAAGTGCAAAAAGCCTTGCTGGATACCCTCGAAATCCCGCATTTACATGCCATTATTGGTGGCTCTTTCGGTGGTATGCAAGCCACTCAATGGGCGATTGATTACCCGGATTTTGTCTCTAATGTGGTCAATCTTTGCTCTTCTCTTTCTTTCAGCGCAGAAGCTATTGGATTTAATCATATCATGCGACAAGCTGTCATTAACGATCCGCATTTCAACAATGGCGATTATTACGATGGCGAAAAACCGGAGAAAGGGCTCGCCATTGCGCGTATGCTGGGTATGCTCACTTATCGCACCGACATACAACTAAATAAAGCCTTTGGGCGCGCCACCAAAGCGGAGGGGAATTTACAGGGCGATTATTTCCAAGTGGAATCCTATTTAAGTTATCAAGGGCAGAAATTTCTTGCCCGATTCGACGCCAATAGCTATTTGCATTTATTGCGCGCGTTAGATTTATACGATCCCAGCATCGGGTATGCCGATTTGAACACGGCACTTTCTCGCATCAAAGCCGCTTATACCCTCGTCGCGGTAGAAAACGATCAACTTTTTAAACTGCCGGAATTGCGTAAAAGCAAGCAATTATTAGAACAAAGTGGGGTGCGCTTGACATATCATGAATTTGCCTCCGATTACGGGCATGATGCGTTTTTGGTGGACTACGCATTTTTTGAAAAGAAAATTCGCGACGGATTGGCTGGCGACGCCTTAAATACATAAAAAACAAACCGCACTTTAAGATGAAATCCGCTGAATCCCTCTTAAAGTGCGGTTTATTTTTCGTGATTTTCTGTCTAAAAAATTGATGTGGCCAAAATCACAACAACACTTAAAGACAACACAACCATCATCATGGCATAACCAAAAGTACCCATTTTTAACCTCGTTAATCATTGATCTAGTATGAAACTTGCCACATTTTAACAAAAAATTTACGCAAAACGCCAGCCTAATCTGAAAAAGTGTGACAAAGTACAAAATTTTGCCTTTCCACCCTTAACCAATCCCCCTTCCCTCTTTATAATAGCTCAAATTTTTTTTACGGAGCAAATTATGGCAACGATCAAAGATGTCGCCAAAATGGCCGGCGTTTCCACCACCACCGTTTCGCACGTGATTAACAAAACCCGTTTCGTGGCGGAAGAAACCGAAAAATTAGTGCTACAAGCAATTCAAGATCTCAAGTATTCTCCAAGTGCGGTCGCGCGTAGCTTAAAAGTGAATACTACAAAATCCATCGGGATGATAGTGACCACCAGCGAAGCGCCTTATTTTGCGGAAATTATTCACGCCGTAGAAGAACATTGCTACCGCCAAGGGTATTCGCTCTTTCTGTGCAACACGCAAAATAACGCAGAAAAAATCCGCAATCATTTGGATATGCTTGCTCAAAAACGAGTGGATGGCATTTTAGTGATGTGTTCGGAGTATTTGCCGGATTCCTTGAATATATTAACTAACTTTGAAACCATTCCAATGGTTGTCATGGATTGGGGCCCGAATGTTGATACAGATATCATTCAAGACAACAGTTTTAATGGCGGTTATTTAGCTACTCAACATCTTATTGAAAATGGCCATAAACACATTGGGATTATTGCCGGTGAACTCTCCAAAACCACAGCAAAAACCCGTTACGAAGGCTTTGTGCATGCCATGCAAGAGGCCGGATTAACCATCAACCCGAACTGGGTCATGGAAGGTTTTTTTGAACCCGAAGACGGCTATGAATGCATGAACAAAATTTTACGGCAAGACACCTTGCCAACGGCCGTATTTTGTTGCAATGACGTCATGGCATTAGGTGCAATTTCCGCCATTGGCGAAAAAGGCTTGCGTGTGCCTGATGATATTTCGATCATTGGCTATGACAATATTCATGCCTCTCGTTTCTATTCGCCACCGCTGACGACCATCCACCAATCCAAATCCCGTTTGGGGGTGCAGGCAGTCAATTTGTTATTTGAGCGCATTAACCATAAATCCGAACAGCGGGAAACACTCGAAATCCACCCGGAACTGGTTATTCGCAAATCAGTAAAAAAAATCTCGTAAAGCTTTTGGGAGACAGGCATGGAACATGACATTAACGATTTAATCGCGATTTTTAATCAATGTTTTGAACAAGAATACAACACGAAATTGGTTAAAGGTGGCGATGAACCCTTATATGTGCCGGCAAATGACACTTGCCCGTATAATGCCATCTATTTTGCTCGTGGTTTTTATAGCAGCGGGCTACATGAAATTGCCCATTGGTTAGTCGCCGGAAAAGAACGCCGCAAATTAGAGGATTTTGGTTATTGGTACGAACCGGATGGCAGAACGGAAGAACAGCAACGCTTATTTGAGCAGGTTGAAGTCAAACCACAAGCCTTAGAATGGATTCTTGCTACCGCGGCAAATTTTCGTTATTTTGCAAGCTCGGATAATCTCAATGGTCAGCCCGGCGACACCCAACCATTTAAACTCGCCGTTTATCGACAAGTACAACATTATGCCTCAGCAGGCTTGCCGAAACGCGCCGAAACACTTCGTCAAGCCTTGGCGAAATTCTATGGCACGGAAGATACCATTGACCTAGCCAAATTCGATGTCACCAAAATCTAACTCAGTGATTCTATCTCATTTTTAACCGCACTTTTACGCATTCTTCCCTTTCTTAAACCTAAAAGTGCAGTGTTTTTTCATTATTCTTTCCAGATAATATGATATTGACGATCCTTTTCTTCATGAGAAATCAGGAATTTGGCAAAAACGTCATCCATCACATCTTGCTCATTCACCAACCCAATCCACACTTCCGCATAAGCCTCAGGATCAATTAAAACCCCGATTTCCTCTTCCCAATTCTCCGCCGTTTCAACAAATTCAACCGCGCCTCGCTCTTCAAATTGAAGGTTAAACAACAGAATATCGGCCGGTGAAAGATTCTCCGGTGCCATTTCAAGGAAAATATCGTAAGCCATGTCAATGGCCATATCAGGATCAAGTTTCATTTGTTCAGTCCTATTTCAGTTTCATTAATAAAATTGAGGGGAATCATAGCATATTCTGCCCCAAGACCGGTCGTTTTCTTAATTTCTCACACCAAGTGCGGTGGATTTTTAATGTGTTTTCAATTCATTTATGCAAAAATTAAGGCTTCGTATATAATGAGCCGCTTTCCAAATAACCGAATAAACACAATGAATACAGCAAACTCAATCGAAAAAAAACAAAATTACAATTTCAATAAATTACAAAAACGCCTGCGCCGCAATGTGGGCAATGCCATTGCCGATTTCAATATGATTGAAGAAGGCGACAAAGTGATGGTATGCCTTTCCGGTGGGAAAGACAGCTATACCTTATTGGATATTTTGCTCAACCTACAACAAAATGCGCCGGTCAATTTCGAGATCGTGGCGGTGAATTTAGACCAAAAACAACCGGGCTTTCCGGAACACGTTCTGCCGACATATTTACAAAAAATCGGTGTGGATTACAAAATTGTTGAAGAAAATACCTACGGCATCGTGAAAGAAAAAATCCCTGAAGGTAAAACCACCTGCTCGCTTTGCTCGCGTTTACGTCGTGGAATTTTATACCGTACGGCAACCGAACTTGGCGCCACAAAAATCGCATTAGGGCATCATCGCGATGATATGTTGGCGACGCTATTTCTGAATATGTTCTACGGCGGAAAATTAAAATCCATGCCACCTAAATTGATTTCTGATGATGGCAAGCACATTGTGATTCGTCCGCTGGCGTATTGCAAAGAGAAAGATATTGAAAAATATGCCACCGCGAAAGCGTTCCCGATTATTCCTTGCAATCTCTGCGGCTCTCAACCTAACTTACAACGTCAAGTCGTCAAAGAAATGCTAAATACGTGGGATCGCCAATATCCGGGCCGTTTAGAAACCATGTTTAGCGCCATGCAAAACATTACCCTTTCACATTTATGTGATCCGAAATGCTTTGATTTTAAAGGGATAAAACAGGGGCAGTTATTTGATGGCATCGAAGGGGACACGGCATTTGATGAAGAAAAGATCACCCCGATGACATTTGACGATGACGATCAAGCTGATTTCAGTGAACAAGGTATGATTGCCTTTAAAGAAGTCAAATAAAAACACTATCAAACAAACGCCAAAAAATAGCACTGATATGCTTCTCAGTGCTATTTTTGTTTATATCGATCTTGATGGCTGACTGAATGTCAAAAACTCACCTACGGTATGAAAAGAGCCAAAGACCAGCACGGTATCATTTTTATTCGCCATTTCCACCGCACTTTTCACGCCTTCTGCCACAGAATCGGCACTGCTGCCCTGCACCGTCAAATGCTGTTGTTCGGCAACTTGTCGCAAGGTGAGCAATAATGCTTTCCCCTCTTGCCCGCGATACCCCCCTAACGTGACGCAATGCCATTCATCCACCAGTGGAAGTAATGGCGTCAACACGCCTGCCGCATCTTTGTCTTTTAAAATCCCGCAAACGGCAATCAGTTTTCCCTGAGATTGGGCTTTAAGTGCGGTCAGTTTTTCAGCTAAATAACGTGCTGCGTGCGGATTATGCCCCACATCAATAATCATACGCGGTAGCGCTTCCACTTCACGCTCAACCATTTGCGCCAAATGCGTTAAGCTTTCCGGTTTCATGGTTTGAAAACGCCCGGTGAGCTCCACCTCAAGCAATGACTTTTTCACGGTTTCAAGAGAAATCTCAAACGGCAATTTTTGTACTGCCGCCAGTGCAGTTGCCGCATTGGCTAAGGGAATGTGGCAAAGCGGTAAATCCGCGAGCAAATTCCACTGCACTTTTTCATCTTCATGCGTGGTTTGCCATGTCCAGCCTTGTTCTTGTTGACTAAAGTCCCAATCAAGATGACGACAAAATAATTGACAACCTAATGTTTCGGCATGCGCCAACATGCTTTGCGGAATGTTAGGTTCGCCGATAATCGCCAGTTTATTAGCGCGGAAAATTCCCGCTTTTTCAAATCCGATTTGTTCGCGCGTAGAACCGAGGAAATCCGTATGATCAATGTCAATGCTAGTAATGACCGCCATATCATTGTCCACGATATTCGTGGCATCCAAGCGACCGCCAAGCCCGACTTCTAAAATCACTACATCCAATTTTGCTTGTTTGAACAAATGTAACGCAGACAAGGTGCTGAATTCAAAATACGTTAATGATTGCGTTTTGTTTTGTTCGATATAGGCAAAAGACACCGTGTGCTCTGCATCACCCAACTCGTGATTCTGAATACGAACACGTTCGTTATAACGTAACAAATGCGGTGAAGAATAGACGCCAACACGATAACCCGCATTCAATAAAATGGTTTCTAACAAACGACAAGTGGTCCCTTTGCCATTTGTACCGCCCACGGTAATCACAAAAGGCGCAGGCGTGAGCAAATCCAATTCTTGGGCGACAGATTTAATGCGTTCCAGCCCTAAATCAATTGCTTTAAAATGACTGTTTTCCAAATAAGAAAGCCACTCGTCGAGTGGCGAAGTGGCTTTTAAAATTGTGTTCATATTTATTCTTCTGTGATTAATTCGCTTTCCACAAAAGGAGATGGCTTATTCATCAGTTTGCTGACCAAACTCGCCAAGGTATTACGCATATCAGCACGTTTTACGATCATGTCGATAGCGCCTTTTTCCAATAAAAATTCACTGCGTTGGAAACCTTCCGGCAATTTTTCACGCACGGTTTGTTCAATAACACGCGGACCGGCAAAACCGATTAAGGCTTTGGGTTCAGCAATGTTGATATCGCCCAACATCGCGAAACTTGCAGACACGCCACCTAAGGTTGGATCCGTTAATACGGAAATGAATGGTACGCCTTTTTCACGCATCTTAGCTAACACAGCGCTGGTTTTTGCCATTTGCATGAGGGAGAACAAGGCTTCCTGCATACGTGCGCCACCACTGGCGGAGAAACAGACAAACGGGCAGTTTTCTTCCATGGCTTTTTCTGCGGCTTTGACAAATTTCGCGCCCACCACAGACCCCATGGAACCGCCCATAAAGCTAAAGTTAGAGGCTGCCGCCACAATCGGCATATTGTATAACGTTCCGTAAAATGCAATTAAGGCATCTTTTTCGCCGGTATCTTTCTGAGCGGCGGTAATACGATCTTTATATTTCTTCAAGTCTTTGAATTTCAAGATATCTTTCGGTTCTAACTCGGCGGCTAATTCTTGTACGCTGTCTTGATCCAATAAGCCCAATAAACGCTCGCGCGCATCAATACGCATATGGTGTCCGCATTTTGGGCAAACTTCCAAATGACGTTTTAATTCTTCACGATATAGCACCTGTTCGCATGAGGTACATTTTGTCCACACACCTTCAGGTACATTGGCTTTGCGGGAAGAAGACGAGGTATTTTTACTAAAAATTCTATCAATCCAGCTCATATTTAACCTTTTTCTCTTGATTAACAAAAAATTACGCGCTATTAGACCATAATTTTAAAAAATTTTATAGCAATTTATACTGATCTGATTAGTCATCAAGTGCGGTCATTTTTTCGGGTATTTTTATTTGATAAAAACATTAGAAAAACTGACCGCACTTTGCTACGCTAACGCAAAAACTCACATAGGAACATGTATGAAACCGTTATTATTGGCACTTTCTTGTGGCGTATTCTTTAATCTTGCCGAGGGGCATCAAGCGACTTCTGCCGGCAATTTAGAACCGGCGATCATCCCTAATGCGCAAGAATATGTGCTTCACAGCCAATTTACGAAAAAAGATTATCGCATTCAGGTGATGCCTGTTGGAGAAGTAAAGCATATCGGCTATTCCGTTCTCTACGTGTTGGACGGCGATGCCCTTTTCCCGGCGGCTGCCAGCATGGCACAAAACATGATGGCACGCTCACAAGAAACCAATGCCGTACCATTTTTAATCGTCGGCATCGGCTACCCGAATACTCAACTTCTTAATCCGGCAGAACGCGCACAAGATTATACGCCGCCGTCAGAAAGTTACGATGATACAGGCGATAAAACCAATAAAAAATTTGGTGGTGCGGAAAATTTTTATCGCTTTATTCAGGAAGAACTCGCGCCGGATTTGCATCGCCGTTTTTCAATTAATACGGCTCAACAAAACATTTTCGGGCATTCTTATGGTGGTCTATTTAGTTTATATAGTTTGTTTAATCACCCGAATGGATTCCGCAACTATCTTATCGCCAGCCCTTCAGTATGGTGGAATCAGCAACGGATTTTGCAAGATTTACCTGCATTTTCCGAACACCTACAAAAAATTAAAGAAAAAATTGGCGTGCGTTTCACCGTTGGAGAATATGAACAAAAATTGGCGCCCTATATGAAACAAGATCCCCAACGACAAAAGCAGTTAGATCAGCGCGCCATGGTGACGCAAGTCAAAAATGTAGCGGAAAAACTGAATGGGCTGCCTAATGATAAGCTAGCGGTTGTGAGTAAAATTTATCCTGAAGAAACCCATATGACCAGTGTCATGCCTGCTTTATTAGATGGTTTGAAGTGGCTTTTTTCTCGCTGTAAAGCACAACAAGATTGTGAATTTTAAACACCAAAGTGCGGTCAAAAAATGTTGTATTTTTTCACCGCACTTTGTCTTTATTTATAGCCAACCAAAGTCTGGTTATAAAAACTATACGCTATGCGTATGGAGTCCTTCCTCGTAGCGTGCAACTTGTTGCACGAATAA
>NZ_CALIWN010000073.1:0-3529 GCF_938046485.1 uncultured Aggregatibacter sp.
TGCAGGACATTTTAAAAGAAGGGCAAAGTCTTGAACGTTTTTATTTGGATTTCTTAAATAAGGCGGAAAAAACGTGTTAATTGCTTCGATTGCCAAAGAAATGCGTCTATTAAGCCGCGATCTGCACGGTGTCGCCGTATTATTTATCATGCCGATTTTGTTCATGCTGATTATGTCGGCTGCGTTGAGCAATGATAATGCCTTAAGCAATCGCTCGGAAATTGTGCTACTGAGTGAAAAAAATGCGCTTAACGATGCCTTTTTAGACGCGCTCAAAAATGAAAAACTTGCCGTTCGTCAAGCGCCACCGGAAGAGCTGGCGCAATACCAAGAAGTGCTACAAGCAGGGAAATTCGATTTGCTGATTTTCAATCCGAATAAAAAACAGACCGCACTTTCCGAAGAACAAAACCTGCAACTTTGGTTGAATCCGAGCGTGGATCGCAGTTGGTTGTTGGGTGTGAAAGGTGTGTTGCAAAAGCATTATTCGCAACTGCGTTTAAACGATTATTTGGCAGACAATCACATTACGTTAGAAAATAACAAACGTAAGCCAATCAAAGAGATTCAAAATAAAGTCAATAAAGAACTGGATAGCAAATTCGCCCAAATTAATGATTATCTGGCAAAAGATTTATGGCAGGAAATTTATGTGAATCGGCAAGGGAAAGCAGTTTCCAAGCCGAATTCCGTGCAACATAGCGTGCCCGCCTGGCTGATTTTCGGCATGTTCTTTATCATGATTCCCCTGTCCAATGTGATGGCGATGGAACGCCAAACCAACACGCTTACCCATCTGCGCATGGCGCGCGCCTCTGCATGGAGCCAGATTGTTGCTAAATTGATTCCGTATTTCCTCATCAACCAACTGCAATTTGTCGGCATGGTGGCGCTCGGTTATTTTGTATTGCCAGCGCTGGATATGCCGGCGTTTGGGTTAACGGGCGATTGGTTGCCTTATTTTGTGCTATCCGGCGCCGTTAGCCTTGCCGCGTTGGGTTATGGTTTGCTGGTGAGCGTGCTGGCGCGCACCACCGAGCATGCCGTAGTATTGGGCGGTGGCGGCATTATTATTATGGCAGCAATCGGGGGGATTATGGTGCCCGTTTATGTCATGCCGGAGATCATGCAAACTGTAGCGCAATTTTCCCCGATGGGCTGGGCGTTAAGCGGTTTTCAGAATTTATTGCTGAATCATTACGCGCTTAGCCAAATTCAGCAACCGCTCTATTTGTTAAGCGCTTTCGGCATTGTTACGCTACTTTTAGCCACATTGATTTATCAACGACAATTGACAACACAAGCGAGATTCTAATGGCTTATCTTTTCACGCTGGAGCATCCGGCATTAGAACAGGAACTCAAAAAACTGATTATCCAAGAAACGGAAAAAGACGAATTTGACCCGACAGAAATCAGCGACGAAGAACCGTTATTTGGCGAACAAAGCCGCATTCAGTTGGATTCTTTAGATGCTTTGCAGGTTGTCGTGGCGTTGCAAGCCCATTTCGGCGTGCGTTTGCAGGGCGATCGCATGGTGCGTAAACACATGATGAACGTGCGCGATCTTGCCGCCTTTATCCGCGAACAGCACCAAAAAGTCTGATGAATATTTATCTCAACGCTGCCTCCGCCAAGTTTGCCGACAATTTAGGACAGCGCACCTCCAATATGTTGGGGCAACCGCTCCGTTTTCCGTACTTCAATGCTTTTGAGGAGCCTTTGCTTTCCCTTGAACAGCTTTATGCGTATTTTGACTTGGAAATCGGCCGCACTTTACAGCAGGCGGGCTGGGATAAAAGCGAGTTGAAACAAATCCCGATTCTGCTCGGTTCCACCGCTTATGTTATCAGCGATTGCGAAGCCCGCCTGGCGCACAATCTCCCATTGCCGAAAGAACATAGTCTGGTGGTGATTGCCGATGATTTACGTGCCCGTTATCAAACGGACGTGTTCAGTTTCGCCACCTCTTGCACCTCCTCCGCACAAGCAATAGGGTATGCCTATAAAATGCTAAAAAGCGGCATGTATGAAAAAGCCTTGGTTATCGGCTTTGAGATGTTTAATCGTCTGACGTTCGAGCATTTTCAGGCGATGAATTTGTTATCACAGGAAGCACAATATTCGCCACTCACGAACCCAACGGGCATTGTGTTAGGCGAAGGCATCGGCTGTGTGGCGTTATCTACTCAACCGAATCCACAATTGCCTTGCGAAATAGTGGGCGTCACGCCGCTAACCGATAACGAAAATCTCACCAACAGCAGTGAATCGGCATTGCGTAACCTGATTAATGCCTGCCTCAATAATGCCAATTTCATGCCGGCCGACATTGACGGCGTGAAAGTCCATGGCGTCGGCGGCAACAGCGATGAAATGGAGCTACGGGTTTTGCAAGAAATTTTCCCTCACGCGCAATGGCTTTCCATAAAAGCCCAAACGGGACACACCCTTGGCGCAAGTGGGGCGCTTGAAAGCGCTATTTTATTCAATCAATTGAAAAGCGAACTGCAAAAGTGCGGTCGTTTTTTAAATTATTTTTTAGGTTTCGGTGGAAGCAACATAGCTTGGGTGCTTAAGGTAAACAAATGACCTACTTTATCCGACAAATCCATCAGTTCATCAGCAACGATATGGACGACAAAACCTTGCGCCAACAAGTCAAAGCACATGGCGTTGATGCCCGTCGTTTAAGCCGCTTCACTCAACTTGCTCTTCTAGGTGCATTACCGCTAAAGCCTTATTTAACGGAGAAAAGCGGTATTTATCTCGGCTCACCGTTTAATTCACCCGGTAAATTCGACAAAATGTTCCACCAACTCACGGCACAAAACCTGCCAAGCCCGTTGGATTTTATGGCGAATATCAATAACGCGGCGACCTTTCAACTGGCGCAAACCTTGCAAATTCATGGCAATTCGCTGTTTTTGGCGGTAAATCAGCAAACTATTTGGCAACCGTTACGGTTGGCGTTGCTGGATCTGGAACAGCAAGAGATGCCATCCGCGCTGGTCGGTTGGGTGTTGGAGAACGACAACGGACAACAAGAAGGGGCGTGCTTTTGGATAGTGTCGAAGGAAGCTGAAAGTGCGGTTGGAAATGGCCGTGTTTCTCAAATTTCAACGTTATTAAATAGAAGCTCCCTCATTCAAGCTATTCCAACCGGCGAGGGCTTTTTAGAATTCCTACAACGGAAAATTGTCGATATATTAAGATAACTAAGTGATAGAAAATTTTACTCTTTTTTACTATCTGCTTTTAAGGTGCACTGCGGCTGAGTCCACTAAAGTCATCTACTTCATGGTCAAGCTGGCTCATTGAGATAAGGGCTTCTTGTGTTTCTTTTGCCTGAATCTCGTCAATAACGCTCATCGCAAATCCAACGTGCACCAAAACCCACTTACCCAGCAAATCCTCCGGTGAATTTTCACAAATTAATGAGATATTGACTTCGCGCTGCACGCCGCATACATCAACAATCGCCGGCTGCAACTCAGAATCGCCCACTTGGATAATTTGCCCCGGAACCC
>NZ_CALIWN010000074.1:0-26791 GCF_938046485.1 uncultured Aggregatibacter sp.
GCGAAACCATTTGATCATATGACAAGATGTGTATCCACCTTAACTTAATGATTTTGATAAAAATCATTAGGGGATTCATCAGCGCAGAGCATCGGGTTTATTTATATTATTCCTTTTTTCAGAATAGTTTATTCGCATTTTATGCATTTTAACTCATGATAGTCGGCGTATAATACAAGTAAATCATCAAAGAGCGGTCAGAATTAACGAGCTCTGGGAAAAACTCGGCAACGGTGAAATCGGCAAACCGATTATTCATCAAGTATTTGATTTTAAAGACGTAGCAAAAGCCCATATAGAAATGGACAAAGGCACGCATATTGGGAAAGTGATGTTGGATTTCACTTTGCTCAATCAATAAGGAGAAACACCATGAAACTTTCTATTCTCAATCTTGCCCCCGTTCGTGAAGGGCAAACTTATGCGCAAGCGGTCGATTCGATGGTGAATCTTGCAAAACACGCGGAGCGCATTGGCATTGAACGCTATTGGATTGCTGAGCATCATAATATGAAAAATTTGGTGAGTTCAGCGACCGCACTTTTAATTCAGCATACGCTAGCCAATACGAAGACCTTGCGCGTGGGCTCAGGTGGCGTGATGTTACCGAATCATTCGCCTTATGTGGTGGCTGAGCAATATGGCACACTGGAGACGCTTTATCCAAACCGTGTTGAACTCGGTTTAGGCCGTGCACCAGGAACGGATATGCAAACGGCTGCAGCACTTCGTCGTGGACGAAACAGTCTGGATTTCCCTGCGGAAATCGCGGAACTTCGAGGTTACTTTAAAGATAGCAATCCTGTTTCAGCTTACCCTTCCGCAGGCTTGGATATACCGTTTTATATTTTAGGATCCAGTACCGAAAGTGCCTATCTTGCGGCAGAGCTTGGTTTGCCTTATGCCTTTGCTTCACACTTTGCACCACGCATGATGGAAATGGCGGTGGAGATTTATCGCAAAAACTTCAAACCCTCTACCTATCTTACTGAGCCTTATGTCATCTTAGGTGTGAACGCGATTGTTGCCGAAACCGATAATGAAGCGAGACAACTGGCGACAACACAAACACTATTTTTCTTAAATGTGGTCACTAACGCGCAACAAAATTTACAACCGCCTTTGGCATCAGAGGAAGATGTTTGGAAAGCTCAAATGCACGCTCAAAAGAAACCGCACTTTGGTCCAGTCGATTTCGAGGAAATCCCGATTTACAACCAAGAACGTGCCGTAGTAGAACAAATGACCGCTTGTTCGCTTATCGGTAGTCCTGAAAGCGTAGAATTTCAACTCAAGCAATTACGCGAACGGGTACATTTTGATGAAATTATGGCAGTGAGCTATATTTTTGATGAACAAAAGCAAGCCCAATCTTACACGATGTTGAAAGCGATTGTGGATAAGCAATCGTGAAACAAAAATGGCGAGATTATCTCGCCATTTTTTATGTCTGAACTATTTTTGCTAACAAAATCTCTTTCAGCCTGTTATACACCCACATCACCCGCTCTGCGACGATCGTTTGATATGGTCGGTATAAATAAAGCTGCCATTTTTGCTTTTCAATTTCGGGGAAGAGTTCCACCAATCGATCATTTTCTAAATAGGGATCACAAACGCTGTTTATAAGATAAGAACAAGTGCGCCCAGCGAGAGCTGATTGCAATTCGCTTTGCACGTCAGAGGCGAAGAATATCGCTCTGTTGGGCATAAAACGTTGTTCAGCGTTGATTTGCCATTGCCAAATACGTTTCAGTTTGGGGTCAATCAAACCACTCAGTGGATAATTTTGGGCTAAATCTTGCAAATCTTTAGGGAAATCCAATCGCTTGAGTAAGGCGGGCGAGGCGACAATTTTTTCCGAAAAAGTGCAGATATGCTGCGCCACCCAATCCAACTCAGGTTCTTGGCAAATTCGCAAGCCAATGTCAATTTGGTCATCTACACTTTTGAGCTTATCAATGCCCACTCGCCAATCAATCGCAATGTCGGGATAGGGCTCAAGTGCGGTCAATAATTCAAACAGAATTTCATCGTTGTAAGGCATCGGCGGCAGGGTAATCCGAACTACACCTTGCATTGCTTTTTCTTTTACATTGTTTTTAGCAAATAGCTGTTCGCCTTCCGCCAAGTATTGCGTGGCCTTTGGTAAAAATTGCTCGCCAAATTCGGTGAGTTTGATGTTTCGCGTGTTACGCTTGAACAGGCTTTCGCCTAATAACGTTTCGAGATCGGCAATCATTTTCGTGACTACTTGGGGCGAAACGGCAAGGCGTTGAGCGGTTTCACGGAAATTAAGGGTTTCCGCAGCGGAGCAAAAATAACGAAGAGCTTCTAATTTATTCATCATTATTCCTTTTTTCAGAATAGTTTATTCTTATTCTATTAATTTTCAAACTGAAAGACTAGGATATAATGCCCCCATTACAACAAACAATCTTTTTTAAACATTCTTTTAACATTAGTAGAAAAAAATGGCAGATTTAAAAAGCCCAGTAGCAGACCGTGCAGAACATAACGCATTTTTCCCATCAGAATACTCATTAAGCCAATATGTGGCGAAAAAAACGGATTTCGACGGTTTTAAATTCGACAAACCTTACACAGGTGGCAAATACAAAATTTTAATGGTGGCTTCTGACGAACGCTATTTAGAAATGAAAAACGGCAAATTATTTTCAACGGGTAACCACCCTGTGGAAACGATGTTGCCAATGTTGCATATTCACCACGCTGGTTTTGAAATTGAAGTGGCAACCCTTTCAGGTAACTCGGTAAAATTTGAAATGTGGGCGATGCCAACCGAAGATGAAGCGGTGATGGGCTTATACGAAACCTACTTGCCGAAATTCAAAAATCCACACAAATTAGCGGATATTTTGGCGGAAGTCACAGCGGAAGATTCTCCATATTTAGGTGTGTTGATCCCGGGTGGTCACGCAGCATTACACGGTCTTCCGTTCAGTACCGATATGAAGGCGGTGTTAAATTGGGCGTTTGCAAATGATAAATATATCATCAGCTTATGTCACGGACCTGCAGCATTTTTAGCAGCAAGCATAGGCGAAAAACCGGAAGATTTCCCATTCAACGGCTATGAAATCTGCGTATTCCCAGATGCGTTAGACGAAGGTGCTAACGTGGATATCGGCTACATTCCGGGCAAATTACAATGGTTATTAGCGGAACGCTTAGAATCTTTAGGCATGAAAGTATTGAACGAAGGCATTACAGGTCAAGTGAACAAAGACCGCAACGTGCTCACCGGCGATAGCCCACTTGCGTCTAACAATTTAGGCATTTTAGCTGCCGAGGAGTTGTTAAAAGCCGTCGCTTAATCGCCCTTCTCCTTCTTGAAATAACATAAAGTGCGGTCGAAAAACACCATGAATTTCGACCGCACTTTTTACGTTTGTGCAAGCTTATCTGCCACTTGCATTAAAAACCAGGCTGCCTTTGTAGACCAAATAGGTCGGACGGATTTCGATACTTTGCTTATCCTGCAACACCTCATTGGTGTGCCGTATAAGTCTCATCGTTGGCGTAGATTTCAAAGAACACCCAACGATTCGATTGTTCTTTCACCATAGCGACATACATCGCCGACACACCCGGCTCCACTTTCAGGGATTGCGTCATTTCCGGCAACACCATGGCTTTAAATTTCTCATTTTCCGACGGCTTCACGTTCACAATGACCAAATTGGGACGGGTTTCATTCGTTTGTTGCACTTGGATTGTAAATTCAAGGGTTAAAAAGAGCGGTGGAAAAAACAACATTTTTTACTTTAATACGTTCACACCTGTTTTGCGTCTTTGGTTTGTGTGGGGGCAGCATAACTATGGCATACTAGCCAACAGGTGTGTCAGTAACTAATAGATCATCTTCAGGAATAGAAAATGCATCATGGTTTAACTCTATTGATTTTTTCTTAAACATAAGGTTTCATATCCATAATTATTTTACAAACTGCAAGTTCCCCAAAAGTGAGCAACTATGTCTAGCCATGGGTATTTATTACCCACGGATTAAACGTAAGTTTCGTTTCTGACAGCACCCTATACTTTCCGTTTATTTTCACTGCCCAAGTGGTCATACTGAATGATCGGAAAACATGGGGGAAAAAAGCAAAACCCCCGAATTTATCGGGGGTTCTTTTTACTCAATATGAAATTACAAACTTTCAGTGAAAGTACGGGTAATAACATCGCGTTGTTGTTCAGGAGTTAACGAGTTAAAACGCACGGCATAACCGGAAACACGGATAGTTAATTGCGGATATTTTTCAGGGTGTTTTACCGCATCTTCTAATGTTTCACGGCGTAATACGTTCACATTTAAGTGTTGACCGCCTTCTACTTTCACAGTTGGTGCGACGTTTACCGGTAATTCACGGTATTCGATTTGACCTAATTCGCTTACGGCAACGATTTGATCTTCCGCGTAATCACCTTTTGCACATAAACAACGGGCTTCACCTTTTTCGCTATCTAACAACCAGAAAGAGTTTAAAAGATTGTCGTTAGCAGCGTGGGTAATTTGGATACCTTTAATCATAAAATGCCTCCTAAGTTTGGCTTTTCTGTATATTAATTGAACTGAGCGGATTCTATCAAAACTTTTGAAGTTTTCAAATAAATTTGATGTAGAACCAAAGTCTTTTTTTAATTATTTTGAGGTATTTGATTTTAATCAATAATATTGCGTCATTTTTCTCTAACATTTCACAGAATTGAGATATTTTTCTTACATTTTAGAAACTAAGAAAGGCAACTTATGGCTATGAATTTTGCCTTAGGTTCTTTATAATTTCCGTCATTCAAAATTGATTGGGACGCCATGATGAGAACTTGGACAGATGTGATTGGACAAGAAAAACAACAGCCTTATTTCCAGCACGTTTTGCAGCGAGTTCACGCAGAACGGGAGGTCGGTAAAATCATTTATCCGCCGGCGCATGATGTGTTTAACGCGTTCAAGTTAACCGAATTTGATCAAGTCAAAGTGGTGATTTTAGGGCAAGATCCTTACCACGGGCCAAATCAGGCGCATGGCTTGTCTTTCTCCGTTAAACCCGGTATCAAACCGCCACCGTCCTTGTTAAATATGTATAAAGAATTGTCCGATGACATTGAAGGCTTTCAAATGCCGAATCACGGTTATTTAGTGGAATGGGCACAGCAAGGCGTGTTATTGCTTAACTCGGTTTTAACCGTAGAACAGGGTTTAGCCCATTCCCACGCCAATTGGGGGTGGGAAATTTTCACCGATAAAGTGATTGAAGCCTTGAATCAACATCGCGAAAATCTGGTCTTTCTATTATGGGGTAGCCCGGCACAGAAAAAAGGGCAATTCATTGATCGCCACAAGCATTGCGTTTTAACCGCGGTGCATCCGTCGCCGCTATCTGCCCATCGTGGCTTTTTCGGCTGCCGCCATTTTTCGAAAACCAACGCCTATTTACAACAACAGGGTATTGCCCCGATTAATTGGCAATTAAGCGCGCTTTAGCGTTGTTATCAGAACCATTACAGGATTGTTTATGTTAGCCATTATTTCACCTGCGAAGACATTAGATTTTGAAAGCGCAGTCCCTAAAAAACTCCCGCATTTTCAACCGCACTTTTTAACACAAAGCCAACAACTGATCGATATTTGCCGTGAGCTGACACCGGCAGACATCGGCTCATTAATGTCAATCAGCGATAAACTCGCGGGACTTAATGCCGCCCGTTTTGCCGAATGGCAACAAAACCATAACGAACACAATGCCAAGGCGGCAGTTTATGCGTTCAAAGGTGATGTTTACACCGGATTAGAGATTGAATCCCTCAACGAAGAAGATGTGTTATTTGCCCAGCAACACTTGCGTATTTTATCCGGCTTATATGGCTTATTAACGCCATTAGATTTAATCCAGCCATACCGTTTGGAAATGGGGACAAAACTCGCTAACCCGAAAGGCAAGGATTTATATGCGTTCTGGAAGGGCGTCATCACTCCGGTGTTACAACAAGCAATTGATGAACAAGGTAGCGTTTTAATTAATTTAGCCTCTGATGAATATTACAAATCGGTGCAAGAGCAACAATTAAAAGCGCAGATTATCAAACCGATCTTCTTAGATAACAAAAATGGGAAGTATAAAGTGATTAGCTTCTATGCTAAAAAGGCACGCGGCTTAATGTGTCGTTATCTCATTCAACATCGCCTTAGCGACGTAGAACAGCTCAAGGAATTTGACCTTGGCGGCTACTGGTTTGACAGCGCGGCATCTACTCAAACAGAATTTGTCTTTAAACGGGATTTGGCGGAATAAACATGATGAAAAAAATACTTGTTATTTTAACCGCACTTTTTTTATCGGCCTGTGTCAGCCCACCGCAACTTAATGCGCCTGAAACGGTAGAGCACAACAAGAAAACCTATCACTTAGCCACGAAACAGGATCTGGAGTCGGTCGTTCGTTATTTTTATGTCTTACCGAACGAAAGCGCACAGCATTGGCAAAGTGCGGTGGAAATTTTGTTAGATCGTAACAAACAAAAACGCACTTTACAGGAACGTATTGACTGGCGTAAACGGATTTATACTAACACCGGGATAAAAAATTTCCACCTCTATGCTCAGGATAATACGCTTTATGCTTATGTGATTTATGAGCCTTCTGTAGAAAATAAAGATTGGCAAATTGATGTGGCGAAAGGTAAAGAGCTGCCGTTTTGTGGCTTTGTGCAATATCAATATTCATTAAAGATTCCTAAAAATCATAAGATGATGAATATGAACGGAAAACGGGTTATTAACCACCTGAAAAAATACGTGGTGGAAAAAGAAATGAAACAGTTAATGAAAGCCGATTGGCTGTTATCGTGTAAAGCTTAATGTCTGCTGTAGAATATTCCGCGCAAGTCAAAAAAGCGGCCAATTTTGCCATTATCACGGCGTTGATTTTGATTATTGCGAAAGGCATCGCTTGGTGGCAAACCGGTTCGGTGAGTATGTTAGCCTCTATCACCGATTCCATGTTGGATTTGCTGGCATCGTTTATGAATATGCTGATCTTGCGATTTGCGCTCATGCCGGCGGATCACAACCATTCTTTTGGGCATGGCAAGGCGGAATCCCTGGCTTCGCTCGTGCAAAGTGCGTTTATTTCCGGTTCGGCGATTTTCTTGTTACTGCAAGGCATACACCGTTTTAATTCCCCGCAAACCTTGAACAATACAATACTGGGTATGTTGGTCACCGTATTTTCCATTTTTGCGACACTATTATTAGTGTGGTATCAAGGACGCGTAATTGAACAAACAGATAGCCCGGCAATTAAAGCGGATCGGTTGCATTATCAAACAGATTTGCTGATGAACTTTGCCATTTTGATTTCCTTAGGCTTAAGTGTGCACGGTATTTTATGGGCAGATGCAGTTTTTGCGATTTTAATCTCCCTTTATATTTTATTAAATGCAGCCAAAATGCTGTTTAGCTCAACACAGTTGTTGCTTGATCAAATGTTACCGCCGGAGGAAATTGAACAAATTCACGCCGTACTTAATCAAGAAATTGCTCAAGATTCAAGAATGCTCGGTTTCCATGCGCTACGAACTCGTCGTTCCGGTGCCATTCGTTTTATTCAGTTTCACTTAGAATTAGCCGATGAACTGTCTTTTATTGAAGCCCATGATATCACCGAACATTTGGAACGTTGCCTATGTAAGACATTTCCGCGCAGTGATATTGTGATTCATCCGGAACCCACATTTGTTGTGCAACAGGAAATGCAGTTAGATAAAAAAGTGATATAATTTATACAGTTTTTAACATTCATTCTTTTATATTTTAATAGGAATAACGCATGATCAAAAAAATTGCAGTACTAACAAGTGGCGGCGACGCTCCGGGCATGAATGCGGCAATTCGCGCAGTGGTTCGCGCAGGGTTGTCTGAAGGGTTAGAAGTTTATGGTATCTATGACGGCTATTATGGCTTATACCATAACAATATTAAGCAATTAACCCGTTATAGCGTATCTGACATTATCAACCGCGGCGGCACCTGTTTAGGTTCTGCCCGTTTTCCGGAATTTAAAAATCCTGAGGTCCGCGCCAAATGCGCCGATATTTTACGTTCTCACGGCATTGATGCTCTCGTTGTTATCGGCGGGGACGGTTCCTACATGGGGGCGAAATTATTGACCGAAGAACACGGTTTCCCATGCGTTGGGATTCCGGGGACAATCGATAACGACGTTGCCGGCACCGACTATACCATCGGCTACCAAACTGCCTTAGAAACAGCAGTTGAAGCGATCGACCGTTTACGTGATACCTCCAGTTCCCACCAACGTATTTCTATCGTAGAAATCATGGGGCGCCACTGCAGCGACCTTACCATTTCAGCTGGGATTGCCGGTGGTTGTGAATATATCGTGGCTTCCGAAGTGGAATTTAACCGCGAAGAACTGATTCGCCAAATTGAACGCAGTATCATTAAAGGTAAACGCCATGCAATTATTGCGATTACCGAGTTAATTTGTGATGTGAATGAGTTAGCAAAAGAAATTGAAGAACGCGTTCACCATGAAACTCGCGCCACCATTTTAGGCCATATCCAACGTGGCGGTACACCATGTGCATTCGACCGTATCCTCGGCTCCCGCATGGGCGTTTATGCGATTGACTTGTTGCTGCAAGGTAAAGGCGGCTATTGCGTTGGGATTCAAAATGAACAGCTGGTTCACCACGATATTATCGATGCGATAAATAATATGCGCCGTGAATTTAAAGCAGATTGGTTAAAAATGTTCAAACGTTTAGACTAAGCTCAATCGCGTATTTGAGAACGTCAAAGTGCGGTTAAAATTCATGGTGTTTTTTGACCGCACTTTTTCCCCGTGAATCTTCACGGTCTAAAAAAACATGATCCACATCACATTACTGAAATTATTGTGAATTAAATACTAGAAAAAAGAAATTGCGCCGATAGTATAATAATATCGGCCTCGTAGAAAGTTTTTCTCAACACACAATAAGGATATATTATGTCGCAAATCTATACTCAGGTGAGAAAGTTAGCGGAACAGTTTATTGAGCCTTACGCCGACGAACTCGATCAAAAAAAAGAATTTCCTGTTCAGGCATTTAAGGAATTAGGTAAAGCCGGTTGGTTTTCACTTTTAATTCCAAAAGAATACGGCGGAATGGGATTAACCCTAAAAGAACACGCTGAAGTCTGTATGGCATTAGCTGAAAGTTCAGCCTCTGCAGGTCTCTGTTACATGATGAGTAACGTTGCAGTGAATTGTTTAAATCTATTCGGCAGCGATCAACTCAAACAAAAAATCTTTTCTGATATTGTTCAAAATCAAACCTTTGCCGCACTCGCCTATAGTGAATTAGGCACGGGGACTCACTTCTATATTACCGATGCAACCGCACAATTTAATGCTGAACATGCAGTATTTAATGGCTTAAAATCCATGGTGACATCGGGCAATTATGCCTCTTATTATTTAGCGCTTTTGCCTTCCGAAAATGGTGAAGCTATTGATAACTGGGTGCTTCCACTTGGCACTCAAGGCTTAACTTTTGAAGCCGATAGCTGGAATGGCTTAGGTATGCGTAGCAATGTCTCTTGCTTTATGCGCATGACCGATATGCCATTAGATCGTAGCTGGCGTATTGGCGAAGTTGGCACAGGCGCAGAACAAGTATTTGGTGGCATTGCGCCAGCCTTTATTTGTGGTTTGGCAGCTGTCTATAGCGGCGTATGTAAAGCCGTGCTTACTGAGGCAATTAAACATTCAACACACCGTAAATACACATCGGGCACTGCATTAGCTGAAATTGAAACCGTGCAAATTCACTTAGCTAAAATCTATGCAAACACAAACGCTGCTGTATGTGCTACGCGAGATGCGGCTCGTGCAGCCACAGAAGGTGATGCAGATGCATTAGCTAAATTATTAGCTGCCCGAATTCTCGCGAGCGAAAACGCTATTGCTCTTGCTCAAATTGGTATGCGTATTGGCGGTGGCAAGGCTTATAACAAAATGGGACCAATGGAACGCTATTTACGCGATGCATTAGCAAGCCAAGTGATGGCGCCAAGTGTCGATGTGCTAAATATTTGGTTAGGTAAAGCCATTACAGGTCAACAAATTCCATAAAGTGCGGTGAAAAATGAGTGAGAAATTAAAAATTGGGGCGGTCATCTACGCTCCACAAGTGACGGTTATTTGGGGCATTATTGCTGACTTTTTCGAAAAAGAAGGTTTCCCTATTGAACCCGTGTATTTCAAAGACTACAAAGGGCAAGTTGATGCGTTACTCAATAATGAAATTGATGTAGCGTGGAATTCTCCCCTAGCTTGGCTAGATGGTTACTTACGTAGTGGTGGTAAAACCTTAAATGGTGCAATGCGTGATACCGACCAAGATCGTCAAAGCTATTTAGTTGTTAATGATCCAACTATCCAATCTATTGAAGATTTAAAAAATAAAACTATTGCTTTTGGTGCAATTGATTCTCCACAAGCGCGGTTAATTCCTATCGAGTTTTTACATCAACATGGCTTGGAATTTGGTCAAGGTTATGTAGAAAAACGCTTTGATGTGGGTGTTGGTTTGCACGGCGATCATGTAGGCGGTGAATTAGATGCAGCTAATGCATTAAAAGATCGCCAAGTCGCGGCAACATGGATGTTAGATTTCAACTTTGAACGTTGGACAAAAGATGGCACACTCGATCCAGCAACAGTTCGAGTACTCGCAAAAACACCATCATTTGACCATTGTATTTTTAGTGGACGCGTGGGATTAGATGAAACCAAATTCAATGCATTCACCGAAACCTTGTTCAAAATGGATTACAACAATCCAGAACATAAAGAAATGATGGATTTGGAAGGATTAAAACGTTGGGTTGCGGGTAGAACAAAAGGTTTTGCTCAATTACAAGCTGCCAATGAATATTTAAAATTCTTTTAAGATCAATATGTCATGATGGGCGTGCGATAAACGCCCATCATTGTGGATTTTCTATGAAACCTTTCACTACTTCCCTTTTAGGCTCAATGCCTCGTAGCCAAGCACTTTTGATGGCGCGTAAAAAGCACGCACTCGGTAAAATAACCACAGCAGAGCTTGAGCAAATCGTTGTTCAAGAAACAAAACAAATTGTCGAACTTCAACAACGTACTGGCATTGATATTATCACGAGTGGCGAATTACTTCGCGACAATTACCTTTCTTTTATTGCACAAAAAATTCAAGGCGCGACCTTAATGAGCATGAGTGAAATGCTCGATCACATTAAAGAAAAGCAAATTTTTGAGTCAATGCTAGAAACCTTGGATGTTCCCGCACTTTCCATAAAAAATGCTATTTGCGTGGGAAAAATCAGATACAAACAATCTTTAGTCGCAGATGAAATGCTACTACTAAAAAATCTAACCAAGCAACCAATTAAAGCAACCTTGCCAGGGCCTTACTTAATGGCTCGCTCCATGTGGCTTTCGCCTGTGTCTGGACAACATTATTCATCAAAAGAAGAAATGGCAAAAGATGTTGTTACTATCTTAAAGCAAGAAATTGATCATTTATGTAAACTGGGCGTCAGTGTAGTTCAATTTGATGAGCCTATTTTGACAGAAGTTATTTTTAGCCATCATCAAACACGTTCATTTATGTGTGCAGCGTTAAGCGAAAAACAAGATTTTGCATCAGAACTACAGTTTGCAAAAAGTTTAATTACTCAAATCTTTGAGTATGCAAGAAATAAAAATATCAAGACGGCATTACATGTATGTCGTGGCAACTGGAGCAAAGATGAAAGCGTATTACTGCGCGGACCTTATACATCATTAGTGGATTTATTTGAATCGGCATTACCTGACATTTTAATGCTCGAATTTTCTACGCCAAGAGCGGGAGAATTAAGTTCGTTGTTAGAAAGTGAAATATTAAGACAAAAATGTATTTTAGGCTTAGGCGTCATCAATCCTCGTTCTGATGAGGTAGAAACCGTAGATCAGATTGTTCAACGAGCAGAAAAAGCCTTAAATTACCTTCCACCAGAGCAAATTTGGCTAAATCCAGATTGTGGATTTGCCACTTTTTCTAACCGCCCTTTAAATGGATTTGACATTATTGAAGCCAAACTTAAGGTGTTAAATGAGGCAAAATCAATATTGAGGGAACGTTATGTATAACGTACCTGAAAGTGAATGTTTTACAGCGAAATATCGAGCCGTATTACGCGGAGAAGAAATTAAATTATTCACACCGAATGACAGTATTTCGCTCTATTCACAAGTCAATTTCGATAACCAATCGTTACAAAAAAGTGCGGTGGATTATTTCGCTGTTTCTATTTTAGGGGGCATTTTGAGCAGTGTAAAAGCACATTTTGCTCAACAACGAGCCGATATTGTAGAAATGGAAGGAAAAATTTGGCTAAACCTCGCCAATCCTTTAACCTTACTTGGTGTGCATGGTTATGATGAACCTCCACACATAACCGATTGTAAAATTAAAATTTTTATTTCATCTGATTTAGATGATCAGACGTTTGATAAGCTTACTGAAGCTGCATTAAGAAATTGTTTTATCTACAACACATTAAATAAAACGTTTTCTTTTACTGTCTTGTTTGAGCAAGTTTTGTAATTCATTATATCAGTTAAAAATACGAATTAAATTAAATACCATCAATATTTTCCTAATTTGAAATAATTGGTATTTTTTGATACCATAAATGCAATTTTGGAAACAATCCACTCAAATCCTACCGAGCGTTTCCTTCAAAATCGCACTTCTCCGTGCTGTCATTTGCGATGGTTCCATCGCACTATTTAGGGCTTAATGCCTTGTTTTATTTAATCTGATTTTATTTTTATTCACTTAATTTAAGGGGAAAGCATTGTCTTTATCTAAATTTATGGAAAAGCAAACGTCGTTCAATCCTTTAGTGATTGGTGCTACGTTATTTTTTGTGGTGTTACTCGTTGCGATGATTTTAATCGCACCGGAACAAACGCAAACTTTATTAAATGCTGCCAAATTGGGCATTTTTGCCAACTTTAGTTGGTTTTACGTATTAGCATTCTCAGTGTTTTTAGGCTTTTTAGTCATTTTATCAGTCAGTAGCCTAGGTAATATCAAATTAGGCAATGATGAAGAAGAGCCTGAATTCGGTTTTCTCTCTTGGTTAGCGATGTTATTTGCTGCCGGTATGGGTGTAGGGTTGATGTTCTTTGGTGTAGCTGAACCCTTAACGCATTACTTATCTGATATTACCACAGGTAGCGCAGAGCATAAGCAACAAGAAGCCTTGCTACACACCTTATTCCACTGGGGAATTCATGCCTGGGCGGTGTATGGCACGATTGCGTTGGCATTGGCTTACTTTGGATTCCGTTACAAATTACCTTTGGCATTACGCTCTTGTTTCTATCCATTATTGAAAGAGCGTATTAATGGCAAGTTAGGCGATCTTATCGACATAATGGCGCTACTTGCTACCTTATTCGGTATCATCACAACGTTAGGTTTCGGTGCTTCTCAATTGGTGGCTGGCTTACATCAATTAGGCTGGATTAGTGAAAATAGCTTTAGTCTGCAAATTATCGTGATTGCCGCGGTAATGAGTTTAGCGACATTTTCCGCGATTTCTGGCGTAGGAAAAGGAGTAAAAATCTTAAGTGAGCTGAATTTAACATTAGCTTTCTGCTTGTTGATTTTCGTGTTAGTGGCAGGTCCGACACTTTATTTGTTATCCGCTTTTAGCGACAACATCGGAACGTACCTCAGCAACTTAGTACAATTAACCTTCAAAACCTATGTTTATGAACAAGAACATACTGGTTGGTTTAGCGGTTGGACGATTTTGTATTGGGCATGGTGGTGTTCTTGGGCACCATTTGTCGGTTTATTTATTGCTCGTATTTCAAAAGGACGTACAATTCGTGAATTTATTTTCGGCGTGTTGGTAATTCCTAGCTTGTTCGGTGTTTTGTGGTTTACCGTATTTGGTAACACGGCTATTTGGTTAAATGATGGTGAGGCTGCTGGTGCGTTAGGACAAATGATTTCTTCACCTGAAACGTTGCTCTTTAAATTCTTAGATTATTTACCGCTTTCTGGTGTGACGGGTTTAGTGAGTTTGGTGGTGATTTCTTTATTCTTTATCACCTCAGCAGACTCCGGTATTTATGTATTAAATAACATTGCATCACGTGATAAAAGCCTTGCAGCACCACGTTGGCAAGCGGTGATGTGGGGCGTATTAATGTCAGTTGTCGCCATTGTTTTGATGCAATCAGGTGGTTTGGCAAATCTACAGGCAATGACATTGTTAGTGGCGTTACCTTTTGCCATGTTGATGTTGTTGATGTGTTTTAGTCTATGGAAAGGCTTGAATGCGGATAAAAAATATTTTGATACCAAAGTTAATCCAACCAGTATTTTCTGGACGGGGGATAAGTGGAAAGAACGTTTGGAACAAATGATGAACCAAACGCAAGAAAAAGATATTTTGCGATTCCTTAAGCATACGGTATTACCGGCTATGCGAGAATTACGCCAAGAGTTGATTAGCAAATATGACTTGAGCGTGCAAATTAACACGTTATTTGATCAAGATGAGCCTGCAGTCGAGTTAGTCATTCAGAAAGAGTTGATGCGAGACTTCATGTACGGGGTAAAATCTATTGGTCGCGAGGTGTCAGAGCAATTAATCAATGATGATAACTTGCCACATATCCAACATAGCATGACCTATGAGCCATACACCTATTTCTTTGATGGACGAGTGGGTTATGATGTGCAATATATGGATCAAGACGAATTGATTGCTGATATGTTGAAACATTATGAACGCTACTTAAGTTTGCTAGATGACGTTGGTCAAGAATTAATGACACACGAGCAAACAGAACTAGCTGAATAATAAGACTAAAGTGCGGTTAAAATTCATGGTGTTTTTTGACCGCACTTTTTGTTTTATGTCAATCTGAATCTGTGTGAACGCACAAGAAATGCATTGCTGATTTTGCATTTCGTCAGGTGATCTGGCTATAATGCGCCACATGTAAAACCGCGTTGGCGGTAATTCCGTCTTCCTGACGCATTGTGTTAAAAAGGAATTATGTTATGAAAAAAATACGCCAAAAACTCACCGCACTTTCTCTTTTTGCGATGGCCTCTATGGTGTGGGCAAATGCCGATATTGAGTTACAAAATCGCTTAAATAAAGTGAGTGTATTGAGTGCGGATTTTGCCCAAACGGTGATGTCGGCAAACGGCAGCAACGTACAACAAGGTAATGGAAAATTACGAATCAAACGTCCGAATTTGTTCCGCATGGACACCAAATCGCCGCAAGAAACCCAAATTATTGCCGATGGGAAAACCCTTTGGTTTTATGACCCGTTTGTGGAACAAGTGACGGCCAATTGGGTAAAAGATGCGGTAAATAATACGCCGTTCGTGTTGCTCACCAGTAATGACAAAAGCCATTGGGCGCAATATACGGTGGAACAAAAAGATGACAGGTTCGTGTTAAAACCGAAAGCCAAAAACAGCAATATCAAGCAATTTGATATTCGTATCGATCCAAATGGCGTATTAAAAGGTTTTAGTACCATTGAGAAAGACGGGCAGTCTAATCAATATATTTTGCGCAATATTACCAACCAAAATTTAGATGGCAGTTTGTTTAAATTCACCGTTCCAAAGGGTATAGAATTGGACGACCAACGTAAAAAATAAGCGAATTGAACCATGTCTAATTTTAGCTTTGATTTCAACGAAAATGACTTTCGCCCTTTAGCCGCCAGAATGCGCCCAACTACTTTGGCGCAATATTGCGGCCAGTCGCATTTATTGGGTGAAGGCAAACCGTTACGCAAAGCCATTGAGGCAGGATACGTCCATTCCATGATTTTCTGGGGGCCACCCGGCACCGGCAAGACCACCTTGGCGGAAATTATCGCGCAACGCATTCAGGCGGAAGTGGAGCGTATTTCCGCCGTCACCAGCGGCATTAAAGAAATTCGCGAAGCTATCGAAAAAGCCAAACAAAATAAGTTGGCGGGTCTGCGTACCATTCTGTTTGTGGACGAAGTGCATCGTTTCAACAAAAGCCAGCAAGATGCCTTTCTGCCGCATATCGAAGACGGCACCATTATTTTTATCGGCGCCACCACAGAAAATCCCTCCTTTGAATTAAATAACGCGCTGCTTTCCCGTGCCCGGGTTTATATTCTCAAACCCCTTTCCACGCAGGAAATTGAGCGTGTGTTGCAACAAGCCATTGATGATCTGGAAAACGGCTTGGGCAAAGTGCGGTTAGATTTGCAGGCGAATTTGTTGTCGCTTTTGGCAGAATATGTCAACGGCGATGCACGCCTTGCGTTGAATTGCCTCGAAATGATGGTGGATATGGCGGTCGAATCGAAAAACGGCAAAATTTTAGACCGCACTTTACTCACGGAAGTCTTAGGTGAACGCCAAGCGCGCTTCGACAAACAAGGCGACCGTTTCTACGATTTCATTTCTGCGCTACACAAATCCATTCGCGGATCCGCACCGGATGCGGCACTCTATTGGTATGCCCGCATTATCACTGCCGGCGGTGATCCCCTTTATGTGGCACGCCGTTTGTTGGCGATCGCCTCGGAAGATGTGGGCAATGCTGACCCGCGCGCAATGCAAGTCGCTCTTGCCGCTTGGGATTGCTTTACCCGCGTTGGTGCTGCTGAAGGCGAACGCGCCATTGCACAAGCTATCGTGTATTTAGCCGTTGCACCGAAAAGCAATGCGGTTTACCTTGCTTTTAAAGCAGCGAAAAAATTGGCGACGGAATCAGCTGATTTTGATGTGCCGGAACACCTCCGCAACGCGCCAACCAATCTCATGAAAGATTTGGGCTTCGGTGCCGAATACCGTTATGCCCACAATGAACCTCATGCCTATGCTGCCGGTGAAAACTACTTCCCACCAGAACTTAAAGACACACAATTTTATTTTCCGACGACAAGAGGGATGGAAATTAAGATTAAGGAGAAGTTGGACTGGTTGCGGGAACAGGATGCTCAGAGTCAGCAAAAACGTTATTAAGCGATTTTCCTCTTTGTATTCGCAGAAAAAATTTGAATTTGCTCACAGATTTGCATTTGCCCGTTTGAATTTAAAAATAGGGGAGCGTACAATTTTCACAAATTTTTAACTATCCATTTCTTACGATATGAGGAGAATGAAATGAAAGTTGCCGTTTTAGGTGCCGCAGGCGGTATCGGTCAAGCATTAGCATTATTGCTAAAACTACAGTTGCCGGCAGGTTCCGAGCTATCACTTTATGATATTGCACCGGTAACCCCGGGCGTTGCTGTGGATGTCAGCCACATTCCGACCGCGGTTAAAGTGGAAGGTTTTGCCGGTGAAGATCCGACACCTGCATTAAAAGGCGCGGATGTCGTGCTGATTTCTGCCGGCGTAGCACGTAAACCGGGTATGGATCGCTCAGATTTATTCAATATTAACGCAGGCATCGTACGCAACTTAATTGAAAAAGTTGCTGTGACCTGTCCAAAAGCGTGCATTGGGATCATTACCAATCCGGTAAATACGACTGTTGCGATTGCAGCAGAAGTTTTGAAAAAAGCCGGTGTTTATGACAAACGTAAATTATTCGGTGTGACCACATTAGACGTGCTTCGTTCTGAAACCTTTGTTGCCGAATTAAAAGGCTTAAACGTTTATCGTACAACCGTGCCGGTAATTGGTGGACACTCCGGCGTGACCATTCTTCCTTTATTATCTCAAGTGCCATACGTGGAATGGAAAGAGGAGGAAATCGAACCATTAACCAAACGTATTCAAAACGCCGGTACTGAAGTGGTAAATGCGAAAGCCGGTGGCGGTTCTGCAACCTTATCCATGGCTCAAGCGGCGGCACGTTTTGCCAATGCGGTAGTACGCGGATTACAAGGCGAAACGGTGGTTGAATGTAGCTATGTGGAAGGCGATGGTAAATATGCTCGCTTCTTTGCTCAACCGGTTCGTTTCGGTAAGGAAGGCGTGGAAGAAATTTTGCCGATAGGCAAACTTAGCGCGTTTGAGCAACAAGCGTTAGACGCGATGTTGCCGACATTGCGTGCAGATATTGAATTAGGCGAAAAATTCGTTAATCCATAATTCAACTGGAAAATAAAAAATCCCCCAAGCTGAAAAGTGCGGGGGATTTTTTTGATAAATCTCATGTTCGAATGAATTAAGGGAGGGGAGTCAGCAATCTTTCTTTACCACTATAGATCGTTGCTCTACCTTCTCGGGCGAACCCAACAAGGGTTAGATTATATTGTTCCGCCATTTGTACGGCGAGGTCCGTTGCGGCAGAAATCGCAACAAGCATTTCAATACCACAAGAAACGGTTTTTTGCACCATTTCATAACTGGCGCGACTGGTGACAACGATAAACCCCCGTGGCGTGTCAGCTTTAGCGTGCCATCCCAATAATTTATCTAATGCCACATGGCGACCGACATCTTCACGAATGGCGAGTAGTTTCCCTTCTGCAGAAAAAAATGCCGCGGCATGTGTGGAGCCGGTTTGCTTGCCAAGTTCTTGTGCCTCATATAATTGTTGCAAGCAAGTATCGAATTGACGGACGTTGAACGTTAAAGTGCGGTCTAATTTTGCAACGTTTTTATATACCTGTTGAATTTGTTCTGCACCGCAAATGCCACAACCGGTGCGTCCGGTTAAGGTTCGTCGGTGATCTTTCAATGCTACAAAGCAGCGGGTTGCCAGTTCAATTCTGGCTTCTATGCCGTTACACACTTCCTCGATATCAATGCCATAAATATCCGCCGGCTTGTCGATAATGCCTTCTGTGAGGGAAAAGCCCATGGCAAAATCCTCTAAATCTCGTGGTGAACACATCATGACGGTATGGGCGATGTCGTTATACACGAGGGCAACAGGTATTTCTTTCGCCAAGGTATCCTGTCTTTCGGTGACGATGATGTCACTGTCCGATGTCGCCGGATTTGTTAAATTTTTGATAAAATTAATTGTTCTTTTTGTGATCCAACTCAATTTTTTTTGTCCTTTTAATTATTAGTGATTATAGATTTATGTTTGAAAAATAGGTATTCTAGCGCACGCTAACGAATAGATAGATCGTATCTCTTGTTACGTTAGGTTTAGTCTCGGTGGCGTTTAATTGTAATACTATTTTAACAAAATCGATGACTAAGTTATCTACTCAAATGTGATTTATAACTATTAAACATTAAACAAAGATCAACAACAAGTTTTGTTGATTGTGGGGAGTATTTATGCAGATCTCAAGAAGAAAATTCTTCAAGGTCTGTGCTGGCGGTATGGCCGGAACATCCGTTGCGATGTTAGGTTTTGCACCGTCCACAGCCTTAGCTGCACCACGCGAATACAAACTATTGCGTGCGAAAGAATCGCGTCAAACCTGTACATATTGTGCCGTAAGCTGCGGTATGTTGATGTATAGTACAGGTATTCCATCTAATACATTAAGCGGCCATACCTCAACCAATACCCGCTCTAAATTGTTCCATATCGAAGGTGACCCGGATCATCCGGTCAGCCGTGGGGCATTATGTCCGAAGGGTGCCGGTGCCTTAGACTATATCAATAGTGAAAGCCGTGCGTTATACCCTGAATATCGTGCACCGGGTTCCGATAAATGGGAACGCATTTCTTGGCAAGATGCAATTAAACGCATTGCCCGTCTAATGAAAGATGACCGTGATGCCAACTTCGTTGAAAAAGATGCAAGTGGCAAAACGGTTAACCGTTGGACAACCACAGGGATTATGACCGCCTCCGCCATGAGCAACGAGGCCGCACTACTGACTCATAAATGGGTGCGGATGTTGGGCATGGTGCCGATGTGTAACCAAGCGAATACTTGACACGGACCAACGGTAGCAAGTCTTGCTCCATCATTTGGTCGCGGTGCCATGACAAATAACTGGGTTGACATCAAAAACGCCAATCTTATTCTTGTTCAAGGGGGTAACCCTGCTGAAGCCCACCCTGTTGGCTTCCGTTGGGCAATTGAAGCGAAGAAAAACGGTGCGAAACTCATCGTAGTTGACCCGCGCTTTAACCGTACGGCTTCTGTAGCTGACTTTCATGCGCCAATTCGTTCCGGTTCTGATATTGCATTCTTAATGGGTGTGATCCGTTACTTATTGGAAACTAATCAAATTCAACACGAATACGTTAAACACTACACCAATGCGTCCTTCTTAGTGGATGAAGGTTTCAAATTTGAAGATGGTTTATTTGTGGGCTTTGATGAAGAAAAACACACTTACGATAAATCTAAATGGAACTACCAATTCGATGAAAATGGCCATGCTAAACGTGATATGACCTTACAAGATCCACGCTGTGTGATTAATATCTTGAAAGATCACGTTTCTCGCTATACGCCGGAAATGGTTGAACGTATCACCGGTGTGAAACAAAAAACCTTCTTACAAATCTGTGAAGAAATTGGTAAAACCTCTGCACCGAATAAAACCATGACGCACTTATATGCGTTAGGCTTTACCGAGCACACAATCGGTACGCAAAATATTCGTTCTATGGCGATGATCCAATTGCTCCTAGGTAATATGGGTATGCCGGGTGGTGGTATTAATGCATTACGTGGACACTCCAACGTACAAGGTACAACGGATATGGGCTTATTGCCGATGTCTTTACCGGGTTATATGCGTTTACCAAACGACAAAGATACCTCTTATGAGCAGTATATCAATGCGATTACACCGAAAGATATCGTACCAAACCAAGTAAACTATTATCGTAATACCTCGAAATTCTTCGTGAGTATGATGAAAACGTTCTATGGTGATAAAGCCACCAAAGAAAACGGTTGGGGTTTCGATTTCTTGCCGAAAGCAGACCGCTTATACGACCCTATCACGAATGTTAAGTTAATGAATGAAGGCAAGTTAAACGGTTGGATCTTACAAGGTTTCAACGTATTAAACTCATTACCGAACAAGAACAAAACCGTTGCCGGTATGAGCAAATTAAAATACTTAATCGTGATGGATCCGCTTCAAACTGAATCTTCTGAATTCTGGAAAAACTTTGGCGAATCAAATAACGTGAATTCTGCTGAAATCCAAACAGAAGTGTTCCGCTTGCCAACCACTTGTTTCGCAGAAGAAGACGGTTCTATTGTCAACTCTGGTCGTTGGGCGCAATGGCATGAAAAATCTTGCGACCAACCGGGCGAAGCATTACCGGATGTGGATATTCTTTCGATGATTCGTGAAGAAATGCACGAGCTCTATAAGAAAGAAGGCGGTCGCGGTATTGAATCTTTTGAAGCCATGACATGGAATTATGGTATTCCTCACTCACCAAGTGCGGAAGAATTAGCCAAAGAATTAAATGGTTATGCACTTGAAGATCTGTATGATGCTAACGGCAATTTAATGTACAAAAAAGGTCAATTACTCAGTGGCTTTGCACACTTGCGTGATGACGGTACAACCTCTGCCGGTAACTGGTTATATACCGGTCAGTGGACAGAAAAAGGTAATCAAACTGCAAACCGTGATAACTCTGACCCATCCGGTTTAGGCTGTACTTTAGGTTGGGGCTTTGCATGGCCGGCAAACCGCCGCGTTCTTTATAACCGTGCTTCATTGGATATTAACGGTAACCCTTGGGATAAACACCGTCAATTAATTAAATGGAATGGTAAAAACTGGAACTGGTTTGATGTCGCTGACTATGGCACACAACCACCAGGTTCTGACACCGGTCCATTTATTATGTCCGCAGAAGGTGTAGGGCGTTTATTTGCGGTAGATAAAATTGCAAATGGTCCGATGCCTGAGCATTATGAACCGATCGAAAGTCCGATTGATACTAACCCACTGCATCCAAGTGTAGTCTCTGATCCGACAATTCGTATTTATAAAGAAGACCGTGAATTTATCGGCTCAAATAAAGATTTCCCATATGTGGCAACCACTTATCGTTTAACCGAGCATTTCCACAGTTGGACGGCACAATCTGCGTTAAATATCATTGCACAACCACAACAATTTGTGGAAATCGGTGAAAAATTGGCGGCAGAAAAAGGCATCCAAAAAGGTGATATGGTGAAAATTACTTCTCGCCGTGGCTATATTAAAGCTGTTGCAGTGGTAACGAAACGTTTGAAAGATTTAGAAATCGATGGACGTACCGTACACCATGTGGGTCTTCCGATTCACTGGAATATGAAAGCCTTAAATGGTAAAGGTAACCGTGGATTCTCTACTAATACCTTAACACCATCTTGGGGTGAGGCAATCACGCAAACACCAGAATACAAAACATTCTTGGTAAATATCGAAAAGGCGGAGGCATAATATGGCAGGAACTGCTCAAGGCGTTCAAACGCAAGATATTATTAAGATCTCCGCAACGTCCGGTTTAACGCCGGCACCGCATGCGCGTGATCATAAAGTTGAAGTGGCAAAACTCATTGACGTAACAACCTGTATCGGTTGTAAAGCTTGTCAAGTGGGTTGTTCAGAATGGAATGATATTCGTTCTGACGTTAATGCACAATGTGTGGGGATCTACGATAACCCGGTAGATCTCAATGCAAAAGCATGGACAGTGATGCGCTTTAACGAAGTAGAAGAAAACGATCGTTTAGAATGGTTAATTCGTAAAGATGGCTGTATGCACTGCCAAGAGCCGGGCTGCTTAAAAGCCTGTCCGGCACCGGGTGCAATTATCCAATATGCAAACGGTATTGTGGATTTCCAATCTGATAAATGTATTGGTTGTGGTTACTGTATCGCAGGCTGTCCGTTCAACATTCCACGTATGAATCCGGAAGACAATCGTGTGTACAAATGTACCCTTTGTGTTGACCGTGTTTCTGTGGGACAAGAACCGGCTTGTGTGAAAACCTGTCCGACCGGTGCAATTCGTTTCGGCTCTAAAGAAGAAATGAAAGTCTATGCGGAAAAACGCATCGCTGATCTTAAAGCACGTGGCTATGAAAATGCCGGTCTTTACGATCCGGAAGGTGTGGGTGGCACACACGTGATGTATGTGTTACATCATGCGGATAAACCTGAATTGTATTCCGGTCTTCCGAAAGATCCGCAAATCGACCCAAGCATTACTTTATGGAAAGATATCTTGAAACCGGTTGCTGCGGTTGCCATGGGCGGTTTAGCCTTGGCTGAAATTGGTCACTACTTAACGGTGGGCCCAAACGTAGAAGAAGATGTGGAAGATCATCACCATGAATTTGAAGAAGCAGACAAAGGAGGCAAAGATGAGTAAGATTGAGATTAGTAATGATACTCGAATCATTCGTCATAGAACGCCTGCGCGTTTAAGCCACTGGCTACTTGTTATCTGCTTCTTTATGACGATGTTCACCGGTGTGGCATTTTTCTTCCCGGACTTTGCGTGGCTAACTGAGATTTTAGGGACACCACAATTGGCTCGGGCAATCCACCCGTTCACCGGTATCTTAATGTTCTTTGCCTTTATTTATCTCGGCTATCTTTACTGGGATCATAATATTCCGGAGAAGAACGATATTCGTTGGGCAAAAGGGATGTTGGAAGTCTTAAAGGGAAATGAGCACGCTGTTGCTGATAACGGCAAGTATAACCTGGGTCAAAAAATGTTATTCTGGACATTAAATTTGGCAATGGTAACCTTGCTTGTGACCGGCATTATTATGTGGCGTCAATATTTCTCGCATTATTTCTCTATCCCAGTATTGAGAATTGCGATTCTTCTTCACTCTGCGAGTGCATTCATGTTGTTCACCGGTATCTTAGTGCATATGTATATGGCATTTTGGGTGAAAGGTTCCATTCGTGGCATTGTTGAGGGTTGGGTAACTGTTCGCTGGGCGAAAAAACACCACCCGAAATGGTATCGTGAAGAAGTGCTTTCTAAACTTGAAGAAGACCTGAAAAATGAAGCTGAAGGTAAGCAAGTGAAAGCCAAAGCATTGTTCAAAGGCATTAATGGCTAACTAGAACAGACATCAATCAACACATAAAACAAAGTGCGGTTAAAAAACAAAATGGATTTTAACCGCACTTTTTTTATGAGAAATATTGTTAAAGTTTATTCACTATAGAGGTTTTCTTCATTCGGTTGCGTCTTAAAACGACGATGTAACCACATATATTGTTCAACCCCCTTCATAATCTCTTTCTCAATCACTTGATTCATTCTTGCTGCAATTTCAGTTTCATCATGCAAATCAGAAAAATCCACCGGCGGAGAGATGGTGACCGTATAGCCGGAATTATCTGCGTTTCTAAGCGGCGCGAAAGGAATCACTTTACTGTTTGGAGAAGACTTTAATAAGTAATAACTGCCGGTTGTTGTTGCAGCATGAGGAACCGCAAAGAACGGCACGAAAACGGCATTTTTTCGACCATAGTCGTGGTCCGGTGCATACCAAATAATATCGCCATTTCGTATTGCCTTAATCATGCCACGGAGATCTTTACGATCCAGCATTGCTTTATTGGAACGTAATCTCCCTTGTGTTTGAAGCCAATCAAACAATGGGTTGTCGTTAGGGCGATAAACGCCAATGCCCGGTTGATGAATGCCAACAATACGAGCGCCTAATTCCAGCGTTAAAAAATGCACGCCAACGAAAATGATGCCGTCTGCCAAATTGTCTTTTAAATAGTCAAGCCCTTCAATTTTTGACCATTTTTTTATACGACGATCAGACCAAAACCACGCCATACCTGTTTCAATAATCGCCATTCCGGTGGCGCGTAAGTTGGCTTGTAAAATCTGATGAATGTGTTGTTCTGACCAGTCAGGAAAGCAAAGTTCCAGATTACGTTTCGCGATCTTAGCGCGACGTTTGCCCACACCGGTTTTCGCAAACAGCCAACCTAATCCATTGCCAATTTTGCATAAAATAGGGTAGGGCAGAAGTAGAATTAAGCGGAAAATACCGAGAGCGAGCCAAAAGCCCCAGTGTTTGGGATGGAGAAATTCAATTTTAAATGTTGGAAGAACGGATTTTGCCATAAGGATTACAGGGTGACTTCAATAGGTTTTTAGTTTAACGGAATTTTGGGGAAATAGCATTTTTGCTGTGGTAATATTAGCGAAATTTTTATTTCAATCAGTTAAGAGAAAATCAAATGGCTCAATATTCTGCACAATTTAATCAGGCAAAAGTTTTGGTATTAGGCGATGTGATGTTGGATCGCTATTGGTTTGGTGCGACCAATCGAATTTCGCCGGAAGCGCCGGTGCCGGTGGTACGCGTTCAGAAAAATGAAGAGCGTGCGGGCGGTGCAGCAAACGTGGCGATGAACATTGCGTCATTAAATGTGCCGGTACAGTTACTTGGTTTGACCGGTCAGGATGAGGCGGGTGTTGCATTAACCACATTATTACAACAACAAAAAATCGATTGTAACTTTGTCCAATTATCTACCCATCCAACAATTACCAAGTTGCGTATTTTATCCCGTCATCAACAGCTTTTACGTCTTGATTTTGAAGAAGGCTTTCAAAATGTGACAAGCGAAAATTTATTACAAAAATTAGAAAGTGCGGTCAAAAATTACGGTGCTTTAGTGCTTTCGGATTACGGCAAAGGCACCTTAAATGATGTACAAAAAATGATTCAAATTGCGCGTAATGCCAATGTGCCGGTATTGATCGATCCGAAAGGGACGGATTTTGAACGTTATCGTGGAGCCACTTTGTTAACACCGAATATGTCCGAATTTGA
The DNA here is from genome assembly GCF_938046485.1 of uncultured Aggregatibacter sp. Classification (NCBI taxonomy): domain Bacteria; kingdom Pseudomonadati; phylum Pseudomonadota; class Gammaproteobacteria; order Pasteurellales; family Pasteurellaceae; genus Aggregatibacter; species uncultured Aggregatibacter sp. Next base: position 25,815 of record NZ_CALIWN010000074.1, read on the forward strand.
AGCGGTCGTGGGGAAATGTCATTCCGAACAAGAGATTATCGACAAGGGTCTGAAACTCATTTCAGACATCAATCTCACCGCACTTTTGGTGACACGTTCTGAAAAAGGCATGACCTTATTGCGTCCAAATCAACCGGTATTCCATTTGCCGACAGAGGCTAAAGAAGTCTTTGATGTGACAGGGGCGGGCGATACGGTGATCAGTGTGCTTGCAATCGCGTTAGCGGATGGCCGTAGTTTTGAAGAGGCCTGTTATTTATCCAATGTGGCCGCCGGTATTGTGGTGGGTAAATTGGGCACATCAACCGTTTCAACCGTCGAGTTGGAAAATGCGATTCATGGGCGAACTACCACTGGTTTTGGCGTGATGAGCGAAGCTGAATTGAAACAAGCCGTTAAATTGGCAAAAGATCGTGGCGAGAAAATCGTGATGACAAACGGGTGTTTTGATATTTTGCATCCTGGTCACGTGTCTTACTTAGAAAATGCCCGTAAGCTAGGTGATCGTTTAATTGTTGCTGTGAATACGGATGAATCGGTAAAACGCTTAAAAGGGGAAGAACGACCGATTAATCATTTAGCCTCGAGAATGGCTGTGCTTGCTGGTCTTTCTTCTGTGGATTGGTTGGTTGCCTTTGATGAAGATACGCCGCAACGTTTAATTGGTGAAGTCTTGCCAGATTTATTGGTGAAAGGCGGTGATTATAAACCGGAAGACATTGCCGGTAGTAAAGAAGTCTGGGCAAACGGTGGCGATGTGAAAGTGTTGAATTTTGAGAATGGTTTTTCCACATCGAACGTGATCAAGAAAATTAAGCATTTGGAGAAATAACGCCAATAAAAAAGCATCATTTATAATCTGCACCCCAGAAGTTGGACTCACTTTTCAACGAATTAAGGTGCAGATTTTTTATTTAACCCCTCGTAGCGTGCAACTTGTTGCACGACCAAACCACGCACGGTACGTTATTTAACCC
>NZ_CALIWN010000075.1:0-9576 GCF_938046485.1 uncultured Aggregatibacter sp.
TGCCGTTTTCCCACAAAGTTTTCAGTAAAACTTTCCACGCCGACAATTTAGGATTGGGCTGTTTGCCTTGTCCGATCAAGTCCATTTGCGTCATATACCAGTTCATTTCCAGCATCGCGCCCGCTTTTTTATCAACCAACGCTACGCCCGTTTGGATGCGGTCGGTCTGCACGGTTTGGTAAGTGCCGTTTTGCATTTTGTTTGCCAAATCAGGGACTAAGGCAAACGGGCGGGCGACGCCGACCAAATCCAAATGGCCGCTGGCGAGTGCATCTTCCATGGCGTTTTGCGAACGGAGGCCACCCGTAATAATCAACGGAGCTTGGCTGAATCTCTACCAACTTCTAATGTACCGTTAGTAATACCGACATTAGAGCTAATATCACTCATGTTTCTTGGTGCAAATAAAGTGGTGCCACTCCCTCTTTGAACAAAGTCAACAATCTTAGTAGTAGGGGAAGCTGAGGTCATTTCAGGCGTGAAGTTAAAATCATCTGTTTGTGCGAAATCAAATTTGACCTTTTGAGGATTCTCTTCAAGTTTAATTTTTTCTACATCAAACGTGCCTGCTTTGTTGTTATCACCAATTTGGATGTTGGTTGTACCATTTCCTACTCTTAATGTCCCCGCAGTAAGTTTACTTTCATCTGCAACTAATACATTAACAGTATTGGTTTTAGAGCTCCAATCACTTGTGGCAACACGAATTTCGGCGTTTTTCGGGTACTGAAGCAATGAACCTTTACCAGTAACTGAAATTACCGTATTGGTGACATCTTCCGGGGTATCACGAAGCCATCCCCAAAAGTGAGGTGTCGGTTCAGTCCCTTCAAATTCACCGATTACCTGCCCACCATTGGAAACATATAAATTACCACTACCAAAGTTACCGATATTCATTGGATTATTGGCATCACTGGTTACAATGAGTTTACTGCCTTACCCGTCAACGACAACAGTTCCTTTAGACTGGCGATGGTTGGCTATATGTAATGTCCCTTGTATATTTACAACAGAGCCCCCATCAATTCTAAGATTACCTTCATTACCATTACCACTACCAACTTGAACTAAGCCGTTAACCGTATCTGGGTTTACTTTCCCAAGGGTTTCCGGAATTCCGTCATTAGTCCCTGACCAAGTAACGCTTGCATTCGCAGCCAATGGCGCGGCTAATAGAAGCAACGTTTTAAATTTCATAGTTTTTTTTCCTCTCTGTCTCAGAATTAAGACGGGGCGCGATCATATCACTTTTTTATTACTGAAACAAATCAGCAACCATATTATAAAAACTAAATCATCTAATAAAAAACCACCTTCAACAGAAGGTGGTTTTTGTTTTTATATATTCGTTATTTGAATTACCAAGCGTAACTATAACCTAACACGGCTTTCGCACCGGAACGGTTACCTTTATTGCCTAGAGAATGTTCTAAACGAAGATCTGCATGAATAGCGTGATTACCGAATGGTACATTTAAACCTGCACCACCTTCCAACCAAGTGCGGGAATAATTCTCGCCATATTTGGTATCACCGATTAAGACAGATTTTGCTTTAACAAAATCATGCCATACGTTTGCGACAAAATACACGTTTGGGTTACGTTGGAAGTCTTTGCTGTGGCTTAAACGCACACCAATACGTCCACGTAAGTTGTTGTCCGAACCTTGTGCAACATCACGAACTCCATCATGGAATGATTGAAGTTTTAAATGTTGGTAAACCAATTGGGTTTGTGGTTCAAGGCGCCAGTTGGAATTGCCTAATGCAAAGCTGTGACCACCCTCAACAGATACCGTACCGCTCCAACCATGTTGTCTTACTTCTGGATTAGATACAAAATTGTATTTGTTAGTTAAGTAAGAGAATTGCGCTACTGTGTCCACATAGGCATTATTTGGTGCACGGTATAAGTGATATACACCGATATTTGCTGCTGTTGTTTTACCTTTACCGGTATATTTATCAGCAGCTACAACACCGTTTTCAGCACGATATTGGTCGTAGAAGCGACTATCTGCACGAGAATAAGCAAAATATACACCGCTTAGAGATTGTGGTACGCCATTTTGCATTTCGCTGCGGTTAAAGTCATAACCTACTTGTGCGACATATTGTGAACTATCAACGTCTAAACGGGAACGTCCCTCGGTTTCCAAGCGTTTACCGGAAACACGCGCCCAAACGGAAGAATTTGGTGATTGACTAATTTCACCACGACGTTGGTGTAACGTATCCAACACGCTATAACCTAATTCCATGTTGACTCGTGGCATTTGGATATATGCAGAAACCGGTGCCGCATAAATATCATGACCAAATGCTTTTAATGTCCACGCGTAAATAGAACGATCCTTCTTGGTTAACTGAGCTTCTCCGGCATTTCTTGTTTTAGCCGTTCCAGTAAACGTAGCTTGAGAATTTATATTTGCGTCCCAAACCACAGGAGCTGAATAAGCATCTTCATGAGCTTTACGAAGAATATCTCCTTCAATATAACCACTAGCCGTTTCAACTACAGTATGGCCGGTTGCTGAACGTAGAATATACAAAAGATCTGACTTGGTTGTACTTGAATCATTATTCCAAACGGAACTGACAATCAATTTTCCGTTATTAGAAGTATAGTCAAGCACTCGAAGTGTTTTATCTGCCGATTCATCATCAGAGGCAAGACGAATGGTACCTTCATTATTAACGGTTAACGCATCAGCATTATGACCATTTAATGCTAATGTACCTTTGGAACCAATATTAATCTCATTGTTTTTAGTTCCTGCACCTAAAAAGACATTATCTCTACCGACTTTCAATGTACCATCGGTAATATCAATTTTAGAATTTACGCCTCTCATGCTTGTTGGCGCAAATAAGGTTGTGCCAGAACCACTTTGTATGAAATTAACATGAGATTCTTTCAGTGAACCATACGTGTGGATAATAGGGGTAAAATTCAACTCATCATTTTGGTCAAAGGTGAATGTTGGTTTTGTAAGACCAATAGAAAAACGTTTAACATCTAGTGTTCCACCTTTACCTTTGTTGCCAATTTGGATATTGGCTGTGCCATTTTCTAATTGCAACACACCTGCGCTGAGTTTACCGCCATTAGAAATCAATACATCAACATTTGTTTCTTTGTGGCCGCCACCAACTACACGAATTAATGAGTCTTTATGATAAGAAAGTTCAGAACCTTCACCATCAATAATAATTTTAGTATTAATAGCTGTTCGACCATCTGGCTTATGAAGAAGCCATCCCCAAAAGTGAGGCGCGTTAGGATCACCATGAAATGTTGAGCTTACCTTTCCGCCCTCTAAAATAGAGAGATTCGCATTACTGTAGTTACCGATATTTAATATCCCGCCTACATTTAATTCACTTCCGGCACCAGTGACAGTCAATTTACCACCGAAACCGTCATTGTTTTGATTTCCAATCATTACTGTATCACTGATATTTAACTTAGAGCCATTATCAATGGTCATTTCACCATTTGCTTGCCCTGCAGGGGTTGTTTTACTCCCCTCCGCAATGGTTAAAAACCCATTTATAGTATGCTCTTGATTATCCGTGATGCTTGTAGCTAAGCCACTAGGCAGAACGTTGGTTCCGTTATGAGTGATACTTGCATTAGCAATAAGCGGAGCTGATAATAAAACTAATGTAAGTTTATTAAGCTTAAATTCCATTATTTTATCCTCGTTTTTAATTAAATAGAGCTCAAATTTTAGCACGACATATACCCCAACACAAATCAAAGGAGTGTTTCGGAAAAAACTGACAGAAAACTCACCGCACTTTTCTAATTAAATCCAAAAAGTGCGGTAATTTTTCAAGGTATATTTCATATAAAAAATCGCCTTACTGCGGAACAATAAGGCGATTTATTTTTAGATAAATAAGTCAGAATATTATTTTGCGTCTTGTGCCGGCGCTGCGACCGGTGCAGGATTAAATTTTTGTTCTAATTCGACACTTTGTTTTTGTAACTCGGCCATTGCTTTTCTTAATACTTCAGCTTTTTCAGCATAAGCTTTTTGTTGCTCCGGTGTTTGTGTCGGGTTAGTGAAACTCATATTAGCTTGATCAACCAATAAACCACTCGCCAAGCTTAATACATTTTTGGTTTGCTCTTTGATAGATTTAATTGATTCTGCTTTTACATCTAATGCATCTAAGCTTGTAATTGTATCTTTTACTGATTGATTAAATGTTTCAATCGCTTCTTTCACTTTTTTCTCATCTTGAGCTTGAACTGCAGCCACCAAATCTTGTTGGAATTTTTGTTGTGATTGTAACTGTGTTTGTTCTTGTGCCTTGTTCCAAAAATTATGAATGGTGAAAACCGATTTAGCCGGACGACCTTTATTAAATAAATAGGCTGCGGTTAAACCGGCATGCGCCTCATTGGTCTTGGCGGCGGTTGTGGTGCGGCGAGAGGAATTGGCTGATGAGATAGCCGTGCGTGGCGTGAATTTGTACGCCTGAAAAGCCTGCCTGCTCGGCAATTTTGGCGGTTTGCACGAATTGCTGAATCAGCCCGTTGATTTCATCGGCAGTCAATTCGCGCGGCGGATTGATAAAGCCATCCATGCCTACCAATGGTACAGCGCTCGGTGCAAGCGGCGTTTTATTGACTACCGCAGGTGACTGTTTGCCCGCATGATTGATTTGCATGATGAGCAGCGTGTCGTTTTGCGTGCCGGCTTTCGCCCATTTTTCAGCATCTCAAGCCCCCGGTCGTCTGAAATCACCACATCGTTTATCAAACCTTTGCCGCTTTCAGCGACCATCACATTGCCCGTAACCAAAACACCCGCGCCGCCTTGCGCCCAAGTGCCGTACAGGCGGACGAGTTTTTCAGACGGCTGGTCGTTTTGGGCAAGTTGCTCTTCCATGGCGGATTTGAAGATACGGTTTTTAGCAGTCTTTCCGTTTGGAAAAGTGAACGGGGTAAATAACATAATTCTTTCCTTTAAGTTGATAAGTTTAAAAATGTAAACGTATTTGGGTAAAAATAAAGGGTTAACGGATAACCCTATTTTGAAAGCGGGCAATTTTGAGCCATCAAATCAGCAAGTTGTTTCAATCTCGCCACCGCATCCGCCATGGCAATACTGTAAAACCGCTCTTTGCCGACCTGCTCCACCGCCACCGCCCCGGCTTGCAGCATGATTTTCAAGTGATGCGACACAGCAGGGCGCGACAGATGCAGATGTTCGGTCAGCTCATTCACATTCATCCTACCGTGTTCCCACAGCACGCGCAGGATTTGATGGCGGTTTTCATCACTCAACACGGTAAAAATAGGAGTGCACTCGCGCATTAAATTCATGGTTTGCTGCGGCATATTCGGCTTCTTGAGTTTATACGTTTAAACATTTGAACGAATTTTAGCAGGAAAGATGGGGAATGTCAAAGGGAATTTAAGAAGGTTTTTTAAATCAGGATTATTTAACCTTAGCTGCTTAAAAGAAAAGGCCGTCTGAAAGATTTTCAGACAGCCTTTAAACCTTCATTAATATCACAACCTTAACAACATAAGCCTACAGTTGCTTTGCATGTTTCACACATTCTGTATCATCCAATGATATATTGCTTCAATTGCGTCATCTTCAACATTAAGTTTTGATAGGATTAAAATCAATACCCGTAATATAACGTTGTCCAGCATGAGCTTTAATGTGCACAACAATATCAATGGTCTGCCTAAGCAGGTTTTTAATAACTTCAAACTCCAGACCACTTCCTTCTGGTGATGCTTTTACCATTAATGCCAATTGATCCCATGTTTGTTCTGTGCTACCAGCATGGCAACTTGTAATAGATCCCGGGTGTCCAGATGCACAATTTCGAATAAAATAAAATGATTCGTCACCACGTAGCTCTGCTAGAATAATTCTATCCGGCTTCATACGCAGACAGGATTCCATACAACTTTTTGCCGTAATATTTGAACTACCTTGTCCACCTTTTGAGTAAAGCAAATGAACTACATTTTCATGAGGAATAAATAGCTCCCTAGCATCCTCAATGCTGATTAGTCTCTCACTTAAAGGAATGTGATTAACCAATGCTTTCATAAAAGTAGTCTTACCACTACCAGTTGCACCTGAAACGACTATATTCTTTTTATATTCAACGGCTTTTTTAAAAAATTCTTCGTAGTTCCGATTGTTCTTCAGTTCGACTAATTCCTTATCTTGAGGAGATAATTCTCCATTTAACTCAATAATCTGACTAAAAAAACCATCTTTACTATACTGACTTAAGCTTTTTGTATGTTTTGATGGCAAACGGATCGTAATTGAAGCTTTTCCTGCATCACAGGCAGGAGGAATCACAAATTGGGCACGTTGTCCTGTTGGAAATGTCAACGATACCATCGGCTCCGCTTCTGTAATTCGCTGACCAGTATTACTTTCATTAACAACAGCAGTACAGAACTGACGTGCCCTATCAAAGTTTAGCGTATTTACTTCTACCTTTTTCCATCCCTGAGAGGTTTCTAAAAATACCTCCCCTGGTCTATTAATACAAATCTCAGTCACATCAGGATCTTTTAAGAAAGAGGTAATTCCCAATACTTCATATTGATAATCTAAGAAATCCGCTGAAATTGTTGAGTTTAATTCATCCATAGTTAAAATAAATTGATTTAAAATATACAATTATAATGAAATTTAAAACTTGAGGAAGCTTTTCATTCGAGATTGAGAAACACCTATATTCCCTGCGCTTGTACTTGTGCCAACTGTTTTTGCTGTGTTTCTAATTCAAATTGCTGAGCTGTTACCTGTACCTTTATAAGACTTTCCTCTATCGGTGTAACTGCAGCTTTTTGCATATCCACAGAAGCAGTTCTTAATTCAGGAGCCTTGTCACCAATAAGAATCTGACCATTCTCTTTGATATTGATTAAAGAAGCCCCTCGCATCTTATTTGCATATCCTTCAGCAGCCAATGCCATAGCAATATTATCTAAGCTTCTTTCATCGTAGCTAATATCCTTTTTATTACAGAATTCAGTAAAAATTTGTTTACTTTGCTGATAGATATTTTGAGCATGTTGTGGGATAGCTTCCAACTTTAAAGGCTTCACAGATTGCATATTATCCCAATCGCCAGGAACAGGAGCATGCGCTATGTTGCTCTTAGGTTGATGTAAAATCTTAGTACTCTCTATTCCTGTAGCAGAATGTACTCTAATACTATTACTATCTCTGACACCACTACTATATTGGCCTGTTTTCTTTTCTTGTAAATGAATGCCTAAATCCCCATTTTTGAAATTTTCAATTTTAAGACCATTTACATCTAATGTCCCCGTATTTCTATCCCATTCATATACCATTCCAGCACTACGGTAAACGAAACGGTTTGGCTGAGATAAATCACGTACACCACCCTGTAATATATAGCCATTCAATGATACTTCACCCTTGCCGTCTGAATCTCGGATAATATCTAAATTGTCAGCACGATATTTGTCATGTCCTTTACCACCAAACAATTTATCTCTTCCAGAATTACCGGCTAAAATATCATTACCATTACCACCAATTAATACATCATTACCACTACCGCCTAATAAAATATCATTTTGATTAGTACCTTTTAGAACATCATCTCCGGCATCTCCATACATATATGCCCCACTTTTTAAATAAGTCTTAGCCCTGCCTATTAATAAACTATCACGGCTATATGATCCATCAGCAACAATTTTATTGTTGCCCTTATTTCCAAAAGTGTCATAATTTGCCATATGTTTAACAAATACTTGTTTATCTTCCGGTTTTAAGAATGCCTCAGAAAAGTCTTTGGCAAAATTAGTACGGTTATTCAGAAAGTAATAAATATCTTTTTCGTAATAACTCAATTTAATAGATCCATTTTCTTCTGAATTTGGACGCATACCATACATATTTTGGCGAGCAATCAAATCCTTAACTTGCTCGAAAGATTTACCCTTGATATAAGGATAAAGATTACCGCTAATTTGAGTACTATAAGCACTTCCATTATTTCGCTCTTCATAAGCAATCATACGTGCTTCATTAAAGATAGCCTCTGCTTCTCCATAGCCTCGTGCTTGAGCATAAGCTTTAGCAGTATTATAGTAACTAGCAGATTTAGCCTGATATTTACCCAATCCATGTCCTATTTCATGGGCTACTGCTGTGGCAGTAGTATACTCTGTTCCTGGTCGGAAATAGATGTTTCTATCGTTAGGCTCATAATACGCATTACTCTTACTATTTGTGACTTTGAAAAAACTCTGTCCTTTACTGCTAAACTGATTAATCTGTCTAACCAGCTCATAATTTGCCTTTATCCTGTCCAATTCTGACATAGTAGGATTGAATTGTGTTTTTGTTTTATGGAAACCCAATATTTTTAATTGAGTTTCTGCTTTTTCGTTTAATTTAGTCATAATATATTAGTCTCAGTATCAATAACCCATCGGGCTCATTTCTGTATTACTATAAAAAGTAAATGATGTAATTGCTCCAGAACCGTTATTTGCTGCAATTATTTCACGACCGTTTTCACGCCAGTAGTAATCAACCAGCTCTTTAATTGGGTCACTTTCACGTCTTGGATAATAATCCCCATACTCAGGAGGCATTTCTTTCTCCTTAGGCTTCGGTAAAAAGTCGGGAAATCTGTTTTCTGGGAAAATACTTATTTTTTCTTTGAAATATTGTTTGGTCGGTAAAATAATGAAACTGGTTTGATATGAACTATATTGTATTGCCACATACAATCCGATAGGAGAAGCAAAATTTTCGAAATGATTATTGACATAACCTTCCACAACCGGGATTTTCCAAATATTTTCTAATTCTAGCGCATACATTGCATACAGGCAGTCATCTTTAAAGGCCGTATCATACATCTGCTTAATTAGATCATCCCGATTTTCTACTTTGTGCAACATACCTCGGCAACGATCGCGTACCTGTTCCATAGTTATTCCCTTTTGTACATTCTGTGTCTTAGAAGAATCCTTAATATTGTTATTACTAATCTGTGGAGTACAGGAAGTCACCAAGCATACAGTTAATATGGCTGTAATCACTGATAGTTTCATATAAATTCCTTTTTAGTCATTCTGCACATTTCATTTTCAGACGGCCTTGGACTTTTATTACTATTACCGTTTTCCTTTTAATGAGGTAACTTTCACCGCCCCCATCAGTCGTTTGGTAAATGTTCCATCTTGGTAATAACGGATTTTCCCCACTTGCGCCGGATGCGACATACCTTCGTAAAGGATAATTTCCTTATCTTGGCTCATTGCCTTTAACTCTTGCGGCAGCATTAGTGCTCGACGTTCTTCGCTTTCTGAGACACTACGTTCGCGTCCACGGCTGACATTTTTTCTTTTCACTGTGGTATAACCCAGCATTTCAGAGTATTCGTTTGCATCCTGCTGTTCTCTAGGTGTATAGATGATTTGCAAAGCATGGTTAGTGATAATAGTACGCGCATATTCTTTGCCATAAACAGCATCCAGCTGGGCAACTGATTGGATAATCGGAAATAGGCGAATGTTGTAAC
>NZ_CALIWN010000076.1:0-17606 GCF_938046485.1 uncultured Aggregatibacter sp.
GAGGGGCTTGTGAAGTATAGGCCCTTATAGGGGAGCCTAAAAACCGCACGTTTTACGTGCGGATTGTTATTTATTTGAACGATACGCCTTATCCATCGCCATAATCACTTCACGCACCACTTTTTTCTGCTCCTGCTGCAAATTCAAGAACATTTGAAACAGCGTTTGATCTTAATTGACTTAAATGACTAAATATATAATATGGCAATATCAGAATTTATATTCCTATAGGTTACAAAAAATATTTCTTATTCTTTGTTTAATTTAATGAGAAAATGTTTAAATTGTTCTTCATGACTATTTAGTTTTCCAAAAAATAACTCATCAATTTTCTCAACTAACGGAATAGCTGTTTTTAATATTTCTTCTCCCTTTTTTTTCAACATAACAACTTTTGCTCTGGTATCTCTTGAGTGTTCTTTTCTTTCTACAAAATGATGTTTTTCTAATAAACTCAGTATCTGAGATACCGTCATGACATCTATCTCAGAGAGTTTTGAAATCATAACTTGTGTAACTTCGTTCTCGTTTTGTGATAGATAAGCAAGAGAAGCCAGAACAACAAATTGAGGGTGTGTCAGATTTATTCTCTTCAGCTCCTTTTTTATCATGAGGTGCCATTTATTGTACACCCTCATAAATAACAAGCCGGTTGATTTTTCTGAGTCGTCTTTATATTTCGAGATAAACAAATAGCAATTACCTTATTTTTCTAAGAAATTTTTTAGGATAAATATGGACTGTGGAACGTCTGAAAAAACGTGTTTTAAAAAGTCTAAATGTTGCTCATCTTCATTTTCTAAAATTACAGTATGTTTTATATTTACACTTCCGTCATGATTATCAATTATTTGATGACCGAAAAGGATATCTCCAAAAGGTGTCTCTGTCTTATCCCAAAATTCTTCAAAAGGTTTTACAAGAGTAAGTTGATATTCCATGGGAGGCATCCCTTCAAGTTCCATCGTTCCATATGAACCCGTCTCGAATTTTCCGTTCAGTGTTATATTTTTTAAATCGGTTTCCCAGTGATACCATTTTTCAATATTTGCATAGTAATTCCACGCATCTTCTTTTGTGGTTTTAATTTTTAAACTAAAGCTGAATTCCATGATGACTCTCCTATTTTTATAAGTGTACATATTATATATTGATTTATAATATTATCAACAAATTTCTAGTAGGAGTAGGGGCTTTAGATTTTCTAACTAGGAAAATCACTTTCTTCAGTATATGAAGTTTGTTGTAATCCACTTCTTTTATCGTTCCCAATGAGCCGTTTTAATACCTGAAACGCCACCCAAAACGACCGCACTTTGCCTCTATTTCCCGATACAAAACGAACTGAAAATATTCGTCAACAAATCATCAGACGTGAATTGGCCGGTAATTTCACTTAATGCTTCTTGCACCATACGCAACTCTTCCGCCAACAATTCACCGGCATGGAATTGGGTTAATTGAACGTGTCCTGTCTGTAAGTGTTGTGCCGCCTGTTCTAAGGCTTCCAAATGGCGACGGCGAGCTAAGAAGCCCCCTTCGATCCCCGTTTGATACCCCATCGCTTGTTTTAAATGCTCACGCAATAAATCCACGCCTTGCTGAGTTTTTGCGGACAAATTGACGACCGTATAACCATCTTGCTCATATAAGCGTTCCGTTTCACCGGTTAAATCCGCTTTATTGCGAATAAGGGTAACCGGAATAGTGTTAGGTAATTTTGCCAGAAATTCCGACCGCACTTTAGCTAAATCTTGCTCGCTATCACTGCTGTCCATCATCAATAAAATCCGATCTGCCTGTTCAATTTCATTCCACGCACGCGAAATACCAATGCGCTCCACCTCATCTGTCGCATCACGTAACCCGGCGGTATCAATAATATGTAATGGCATGCCATCTAAGTGGATATGCTCACGCAACACATCTCGCGTGGTACCGGCAATGTCTGTGACAATCGCCGCTTCACGCCCGGCAAGGGCATTCAATAAACTGGATTTCCCGGCGTTAGGGCGACCGGCAATGACCACTTTCATCCCTTCACGCAAAATAGAACCTTGTTTTGCTTCGGCACGCACCTGCTCTAACTGCGCAATAATGCCATTCAAATGTCCTTCAATTTTGCCATCGGCAAGAAAATCGATTTCTTCATCCGGAAAATCAATCGCCGCCTCCACATAAGTACGCAAATAAATGACGGAATCCACAAGCTGATTCACTTTATTGGAAAACTCGCCTTGCAACGATTTCAGGGCTGAACGAGCCGCCTGTTCGGAACTGGCATCAATTAAATCGGCAATCGCTTCCGCTTGGGCTAAATCCAATTTATCGTTCAAAAATGCCTGCTCGGAAAACTCGCCCGGACGCGCGAGTCGAATGCCATCAATAAGTAAAATACGCTTTAGCAACAGATCTAATACGACCTGTCCGCCGTGCCCCTGAAGCTCAAGCACGTCTTCACCGGTAAAAGAATTTGGCCCTTTAAAATACAGTGCAATCCCTTGATCTAATACGGTGCCATCAGCATCTTTAAAGGGCAAATAATCTGCCATACGTGGTTTGGGGCATTTTCCTAATACCGCTTGTGCCACATCAGTGGCCTTCGGGCCTGATACACGTAAAATGCCAATACCGCCACGCCCCGGCGCAGTGGCTTGAGCAACGATTGTTTCTTTCATAACTCTCCTTTTAAAGGTGTCGATTTTTTTATCTCAATGTTTTTATATCAATTCTATCTCAATGCGTAAAATGCGAAGAAAATTGACCGCACTTTATCTTAACTAAACCTTTTCATACCAAATGCGATTCACATAGAGCTGAATCTTACCGGAAGGCGTTTCTACGGTAATTTCGTCGTCTTCTTCTTTACCAATTAAGGCACGTGCCACCGGTGAGTCAATGGAAATCCAATTTTTTGCCGGATCAAATTCATCACAACCGACAATGCGATATTGTTTAACTTCGCCATCTTCGTTTTCTAGCTCCACCCATGCACCAAAGAATACTTTGCCTTCTTGCTTCGGCGAATAATCCACGATTTGTAGCACTTCCAAGCGTTTGGTGAGAAAACGCACTCTGCGATCAATTTCCCGTAAGCGACGTTTACCGTAAATATATTCTGCATTTTCACTGCGATCACCTAACGCAGCAGCATCAGACACGGCTTGGGTGACTTGTGGGCGTTCTTCTTTCCATAAAAATTTTAATTCCCGATCCAGCACATTCCAGCCTTGTCGGGTAATGTAATTTGACTTTGCCATCATCCTGTCCTCAATTGCCGTAAAATTATACCGAAAAAGGAACAAACATTTGAGCCTCTTGCTCAAAAACAGTATGCTATGCCCGTTTTTTCATTATTAAGAAGTACATATCATGTTAAACCAGCAAATTAGCCAACTTATCGCACAAGAGTTAAATGTTCGCGATAGTCAAATTCTTGCCGCCATTCAATTATTAGACGATGGCAACACGATTCCTTTTATCGCCCGTTATCGTAAAGAAGCCACTGGCGGCCTAGACGACACACAATTACGTTATTTTGAAACCCGCTTAATTTATTTACGTGAATTGGAAGACCGTCGCCAAACCATTTTGAAATCCATTGAGGAACAAGGCAAATTAACGGATGAATTGCGCGACAAAATTCAAGCTACGCAAAGTAAAACCGAATTAGAAGATCTTTATTTGCCGTTCAAACCAAAACGCCGTACCAAAGGTCAAATTGCCATTGAGGCGGGGCTTGAGCCATTGGCGGATTTACTTTGGAACGAGCCAAAAACAGTTCCGGAAACCACCGCACTTGATTATGTGAATGCGGAGAAAGGCGTGGCAGATGTTAAGGCAGCATTGGACGGTGCCCGTTATATTTTGATGGAACGTTTTGCCGAAGACGCAGGATTGTTGGCAAAAGTACGTGATTATTTAAGCAAAAATGCACTTATCGTTTCTAAGGTGATTGAGGGCAAAGAGGCGGAAGGCGCAAAATTTCAAGATTATTTTGATCACCAAGAGCTGCTTAAAAATGTGCCGTCTCACCGTGCGTTGGCAATGTTCCGTGGTCGTAATGAAGGCATTTTACAATTAAGTTTGAATGCGGACCCGGAAGCGGAAGAGGGCAGTCGTCAAAGTTATTGCGAAGAGATTATTCGTGATTATTTAGGTGTTCGTTTTACTGGGCAACCGGCGGACAAATGGCGTGAGCAAGTGATTGCTTGGACATGGAAAATTAAAGTGGCCTTGCATTTGGAAACGGAACTCATGGCGACCTTACGTGAGAAAGCGGAAGAGGAAGCCATTGATGTATTTGCCCGAAATCTGACCGCACTTTTAATGGCTGCTCCGGCAGGCGCCAAGAACACCATGGGGTTAGACCCGGGGCTACGTACCGGCGTGAAAGTGGCCGTGGTGGATAACACCGGTAAGTTATTGGCAACCGATACCATTTATCCGCATACCGGGCAGATGGAGCGTGCGATGTTGTCTACTTTCCAATTAATTAAACAACACAACGTGGAATTGATTGCTATCGGAAATGGGACCGCCTCTCGTGAGACAGAGCGTTTCGCCAAAGACGTGATTAAGGAAATTAAAGAACATAAACCACAAACAGTGGTGGTGAGCGAAGCAGGTGCTTCCGTCTATTCCGCTTCCGAGTTAGCCGCACAGGAATTTCCAGATTTGGATGTATCCTTGCGTGGCGCTGTGTCAATCGCCCGTCGCTTGCAGGATCCATTGGCAGAATTGGTGAAAATCGAACCGAAAGCCATTGGCGTGGGGCAATATCAACATGATGTAAATCAAAGCCAATTAGCGCGTAAATTGGATGCGGTGGTGGAAGACTGTGTAAACGCCGTAGGGGTGGATCTCAATACCGCCTCTGTGCCGTTATTAGCCCGTGTAGCGGGGATGACCAAAACGATAGCGCAGAATATTGTGACATACCGTGATGAAAACGGGCGTTTTGACAGCCGTGAGCAACTGAAAAAAGTACCACGTTTAGGCCCGAAAGCCTTTGAACAATGCGCCGGATTTATGCGTATCGCTGCAGGCGATAATCCGTTAGATGCCTCCGGTGTACACCCGGAAGCCTATCCTGTGGTGGAAAAAATCTTGCAAGCAACAGAGCAATCGATTCAGGATTTAATGGGCAATGCCGGTTTAGTGCGCCAGCTTGATGCAAAACAATTTACCGATGAGCAATTTGGTTTGCCGACGGTGCAGGATATTTTCAAAGAATTGGAAAAACCGGGACGCGACCCGCGCGGTGAATTCAAAACCGCCACCTTCGCTGAGGGCGTGGAAGAAATCACAGATTTGAAAGCCGGCATGATCTTAGAAGGTACGGTAACCAACGTGACTAATTTTGGTGCCTTTGTGGATATTGGCGTACATCAAGACGGCTTGGTTCATATTTCTTCTCTCAGTGATAAATTCGTGGAAGATCCGCATCAAGTGGTGAAAACCGGCGATGTCGTGAAAGTGAAAGTATTGGAAGTGGATGTGGCGCGTCGTCGTATTGCATTAACCATGCGTTTAGATGAAAGTGCGGTAAAAAATGAGGGCAAATCTGACCGCACTTTATCCGTAAAATCGCGTTCAGATAATATCCGCCAAGACCGTAGCAACCCACGAGCAAATAATGCGATGGGCAATGCCTTTGCGGATGCGTTGAAGAATTGGAAGAAGTAACGCCTAGGATGGCAAGCAGGCTAATCAAGTTGATTAGCCTGTTTTTTTATTTATAGCCAAATTTCAATATATAGGACGATTATTTAACCCCTCGTAGCGTGCAACTTGTTGCACGAATAATTAACCTCGATGCGTAATTCACGATTTCATGCGTAGCGTGCATCTTGATGCACGACCAAATTACGCACGGAACGTTATTTAACGCTTTCGGGCATTCATGATTTCGTGCAACAAGTTGCACGCTACGATTCTTTATCCGCAAAACCGCGTTCTGATAATGCCCGCCAAGAGCGTAGCAATCCGCGAGCAAATAATGTGATGGGCAATGCCTTTGCGGATGCGCTGA
Organism: uncultured Aggregatibacter sp.; assembly: GCF_938046485.1. Classification (NCBI taxonomy): domain Bacteria; kingdom Pseudomonadati; phylum Pseudomonadota; class Gammaproteobacteria; order Pasteurellales; family Pasteurellaceae; genus Aggregatibacter; species uncultured Aggregatibacter sp. Next base: position 6,035 of record NZ_CALIWN010000076.1, read on the forward strand.
AGAATTGGAAGAAGTAACGCCTAGGACGGCAAGCAGGCTAATCAAGTTGATTAGCCTGTTTTTTATTTGTGTGTTGGAGATAAGAATTACACCTGATATTTCGTTTTATCGCCAATATCAAAATGCAACGGCATGCGCCATTTTTGAATGCTTAATAGCAAAATGAGAATACCGGTCACAAAGCATAATAAAGTGCTTAACCAAGAGATATTGAATAATAAGACAAACCATAACACCGCAAAAAATATCGGTTGCAGATTTAGTGCAAAGACACGGAAGCAAAAATATTCTTTATAACTTAATCCGCCGAGGACCAAAAATGCCGCTCCCAGCGCCAGTTGCGGAAAACCTAAAACTTGGCAGAGCAACCCTACCCACATGGCAAATTGAAAAATATAACGGAAGTTTTTCATATATAAATGGACGCAAGCGGCACATAAGGTCGCTGCGATAAGCAAACCAACGTGTGCTGTTGCGGGATACCAAGGCAGCATAAACAACATTGGAACGGCAAAGACAAAGCCTAAACGATAAATGATGACTGTTGTGTAATCCCAACAATCCATCGGCGATTTAATATGCGGATCAGCCATTTTTTCTCCTTAACGTATCATTAATAAATTCGATTGAATGGGGCGTGACTTCTAAAAGGGAAGAGGTTTCTCCCCAATCCCCCAGCACGATTCGATGAAAGTGCGGTGGAATTTCATGGTGTTTTTGGCGATGCGTATGTCCGTGAATCATTTGCGTCACATGAAATTGCGCAAACATTTGCTGCACAAAAGCGGCATTTACATCCATGATTTCTGTCGATTTTACTTGTTTATCCTGGCGGCTTTTAGCGCGAATTTTCTCTGCGATGTTTAACCGCACTTTTAACGGTAAATGTAAGAACAGCCACTGGCGCCATTTTTGATGAACTTTTTTGCGATAGTGTTGATATTTCACATCGTCCACGCAAAGGGTATCGCCGTGACATAAAAGGGTGGGTGTGCCATATAAATCAATGACTTGATAAGTCGGCAGTAACGTCAGCCCGCACGCATTAGCAAATTTTTTGCCAATCAAAAAATCTCGGTTACCGTGTTGGAAATAGCATGGCACGCCTTGTTCTGTCAGATGTCTGATGAGCTGTTGCACTTCGCTGATGAGATTGGAGTGTTCATCATCGCCAATCCAAAAATCAAATAAATCGCCCAAAATATAGAGTTTTTCTGCTTGTGGCGCTTGTTCTTGCATAAATTGACGAAACAGGGCTAATAAGTGCGGTCGATTTTCGGAGAGATGTAAATCCGCAATAAAATAGGTTTTTTGCATAGCAATTCAATTAAAAAAATTTTGATTAGATTAGCACATTTCATCGTTATGAATACACTTAACGGGCTAATTTCGTTATACTTACGCAAATTTTAAGGGGCTTTATCATGCTAAAAATCGCCAGAATTTTCATCATTGTGATTTGTTGTATTCTTATTTGTATCCTGGGTACGCTTTATTCTTTTATTCGTTTCCGTAATCCGAGTAATGTGGGCATTTTTGCCCGTTGGTTTGGACGGTTACATCCGCTCTTTGGTTTGAAAGTGGAACATCGTTTCCCGGCGAATGCTGATAAAGTGGGGCGTTGTATTTATATCGGCAACCATCAAAATAACTACGATATGGTGACCATTTCTTACATGGTCATGCCTCGTACAGTGAGCGTCGGCAAGAAGAGTCTGATTTGGGTGCCGTTTTTCGGTATTTTATATTGGGCAACGGGCAATATTTTTCTCGATCGTGATAACCGCTCTAAAGCGCATAACACCATGTCGGAATTGGCTCGTCGTATTAATGAAGATAATCTGTCCATTTGGATGTTCCCGGAAGGAACGCGTAGTCGCGGACGCGGGTTATTGCCATTTAAAACCGGGGCATTTCACGCCGCCATTGCCGCCGGTGTACCCATTGTGCCGGTCGTTTGCTCTACAACACATAATAAAATCGATTTAAACCGTTGGGATAATGGCACGGTGATTTGTGAAATGCTAGAACCTATTGATGTGTCCGGCTACAGCCGTGAAAATGTGCGCGAATTAGCGGAATATTGCCATGATGTGATGCAAAATCGCATTGCGGAATTGGACCGCGAAGTGGCGCAAAAAGAAGTTGAACAGAAAAACGAGAATAAGCAGGCCTAAATGAAACATTGCTCCCGTCGTCAGCTGTTAAAAACAACCTTATTTTCCACCGCACTTTTCAGTGTGCCGATGCCTTTGTTGGCGGCAACACGGCCTACATTGACAATTCCGCCGCTGTTTGAGGCACGGCGAGGCAAGCCAATTTTTCTGAATATGCAAAATACCCAAACTTCTCTCGTGTCTGGAAAACGTACCGAAGTGTGGGGGTTTAACGGCAGTTATTTAGGGCCAACCATTAAAATTAAGAAAGACGATTTTGCCAAACTGAATTGGAAAAATAATTTGCCGCAATTTGTTGCGATGAATATCCAAGGTTTGCAAGCCTCGAGCGAGTTGCTCGGCGGCATTGCGAAAAACTTACAAAAAGGCGAAACTTGGTCACCGATCATTCCTATTACGCAAGCGCCGTCCACCTGCTGGTATCATGCCTGCACCCTTGCCAGCTCGGCGTATCAAACGTATCGTGGGTTAGTCGGATTGTGGGTTATCGAAGATAAAGAAAGCCTGAAGTTGGGATTGCCACAAAAATATGGTGTGGACGACATTCCGTTGATTCTCCAAGATATGCAACTGAACGGTGAAGGCGCGCAACTCTTCCAACAAAATCAAGGCAGTTTTGTCGGTGAGCGTTTGTTTGTTAATGGGAAAGAAGCGCCTTATCTCACGGTACCTCGCGGCTTAGTGCGCCTACGTCTCCTTAACGCCTCGCTTTCCCGCACCTATGAATTACGTTTTGATGACGAGCGGGAATTTACGCTCATTGCACAAGATCTCGGTTTCTTGCCGCAAGGTCAAAAACGCAATGTCGTTACACTTGCGCCAAGTGAGCGTGTGGAAATTTTGGTGGACTTAAATGACGGTGAAAAGGTGAGTCTCATTACCGGTAAAAAACGCGGTATTTTGGATAACATCAGTCATTTCTTTGGTTCTGATGGTGAGTTAATTGATAATCGCATTTTAGAATTACATCCGGAAGGCCTTGCCGGCGCCTTTGAGAAAAAAGAACAGACTTGGCAATTTAACACGGATGCACCGAGTTTGCTGTCGGCTAACGTGCAACAAGAACGCACGTTTTATCTGGATACCAACAATGCCACGATAAACCAAAAACGCTTTGATCCACGCCGCTTGGATGTTTCCGCAACTCTTGGCAGCGTAGAACGCTGGCACCTCAGTGCCTCCTCTCCGGTAGGTTTTAATATGGTCGGCGCAAAATTTATTGTCGAATCTGTGAATGACAAGCCGTTAGCACAAAACGAAATCGGCTGGAAAGACAGTGTGCTCATCAACGGAAACCTGTCTCTTTTAGTGAAATTTGAAAACACGTCTTCTAGTAATCATCCGTTCACCTTCGGCGCGTCTGATTTAATGTTGGCAGACAAAGGCTGTATGGGATTGATGTTGGTACAGTAGTCTTCTTTAAGGATGCTTTCTTTACATTTATTTACATAAAGAGACTTCATTTTTGAAATTGATATGCTATATTTCTGGTCTGCATAGGTCTGCATAAGTGTATCATCGTATTTTTTCTTATGTACTAAGGATTCCACAATGAAAAATTCAATTGTTAAGTTTAGTTTAACGGCATTAGCCGCATTCACATTAGCCGCTTGCGGAAGCAGTGGCGGTAGCAGTGATAATACCGCTGCACCAAGTAACGAACAAAAAACACAGATGACACCGGCTAAATCTGAAGAGCCTGCTAAACCTGAAGCCCCGGCTAAATCTGAAGAACCGGCAAAATCCGAAGCCCCAGCTAAATCTGAAGCACCGGCTAAACCTGAAGCTCCAGCTAAATCTGAAGCACCGGCTAAATCTGAAGCACCGGCTAAATCCGAAGAGCCTGCTAAACCTGAAGCCCCAGCTAAATCTGAAGCGCCTGCTAAACCGGCTGAGGTTAAGAATAATCCAACAGATGGACGTATTTCTGGAAATGGATTCCAAATTCCTAAAAATGGGGAGAACATTGAGTTGATAACCCGGAAATCCTCATCAACTGAGGCGGATGTGAATATCATGAATGTTGAAGGTACTCAAATTCATATTATTCCGGAAATGCCGGGAGTAACTTTAAAGGCTAAATTGATTATTGGAGATGGCTATGGTGATGGTGTAAAACGAGTCGTTGGTGGCACCAAAAATAATATTCGTTGGGGATTCATTGATAGTAATGAGCTAAAAAATAGCTATATTATTGCTACAGGTAAAAATGCAACCGCATCTATGCCGATGTCAGGCACTGTCGTTTATGAAGGTAAGGCCGTTTATGGTTACGCCCAAGATGGAAGTGCTATAAGTACTGTTACGGACGGAGATGCAACCTTCCAAGCTAATTTTGCAGATAAGACATTAACAGGTAAAATTATCCCTAAGGGAGAGGGGTTAAATGAAGTTAATCTTTCAGCAACGATTTCCGGTAATACGTTTGAAGGTGATTTAAACGGTACTTCTACAGAGGGCGGATTTTATGGAAAAAATGCTGATGAGTTAACCGGTACTTATGTTAATGAACAAAAATACTATCTTGGCGCATTTGGTGCAGAAAGAAAGTAATTTTTAGATAACTAAATAAAGCAAGCCATGTGCTTGCTTTATTTGTTTTGAGCACAGAGGAAAGAGATATAATGAAGACATCTCGGTCTTTACGTTTTTTTACATTTTAGTACTTTATTCTTCAAATTGATATGCTATAGTCAGCCGGCTTTGATGTTTTACGCCAAGCAAATGGTCGATATGCATCGTTTTTTTGCATTCGCTTAACTTTTAAATCTTCTTTCTTATTACTTAGAGGTCCTTTTATGAAGAACGCTATTGTAAAATTCAGTTTAACGGCATTAGCCGCATTCACGTTAGCTGCTTGTGGGAGCAGTGGTGGTAGCAGTGATAATACTGCTGCACCAAGCAATGAACAAAAAACACAGGCAACGCCATCTAAAACCAATTTGCCAACACAAAATTCAACTAAGGCAAATCAAACCGCTACAGGTTCAGCTTTTGTTATCTCTGGACAAGATGACAAGGTTCAAGTCAAAAATGTTAAATTCAATAACGCAAATATAAATCAATTAGAGGTTGATGGCCAAACGATTACACTTACTTACCCTGGCATTTACGCAGGTAGCTGGCAACGTATAAATAATACAGCCGTATGTTGTGGTAAGTATGCCAATGTCCGTATGGGCGTATCTTTAAGCAATGGTCCGACTGAGAAAGATATTCTGTTCTATAATGGTGCTCCAACCCAAAATATGCCTGTAACCGGTTTGGCGTCGTATAAAGGCGATAGCATTATTTCGTCAGATGATATTAGCGATGATTCTGATGCGGTAGCCGGTCAATCTTCTTTTGATGTCGATTTTGGTGCGAAGACGCTAAGCGGTTCTATTACAGCTAACAATGTACCAACCATTAATATTAGTGCGAATATTTCCGGTAATAGCTTTGAGGGTACGGCTAAATCGACAAAATTGACTGATGGCGCAGTTGAAGGTAAGTTTTATGGCAATAATGCGGTAGAATTAGGTGGCTTGGCAAAAGCAAATGATAATTCATGGGGCGCCGGTTTTGTCGGTAAGAAACAGTAATCTCCCCGAGTGAACAATAAGGCAAGCCATGTGCTTGCTTTATTTATTTGAATATATGGTTAAAACGATATGATGAAATTACCCTTATCTTTTGGAATTGCGATTGGCGTATTCGTGTCTGCTTCAGCAGCGGCAGAGATTGCTGCACCAAAGAACGCATCGCCTGAAGAACATTTAAAGCTGGCGAGCCCTCAATTGCCTCAAAATGACGTTGTAGAGACCTCTACTTCAAAAGAACATACCCTATCTATTACAAAAGAAGAACTTGCCAAACGACCGGATTTGATTATCCGTGGCCTGATTCCGGCATTGCTACAAAGCCATGCGGAGGCAGTGGCATTGTTGTTACCCTTATACAAAAATTTGCCACAACAAGATCCTTTTTTGGTGGCTTGGGGCGAGGCTATGATGGCAACGCATCAAGGGAATTATGCCTCAGCGGTGCAGCAATATCGTGAATTATTTGCAAAACATCCTGAAGTTTTACCATTGCGTTATCAATTAGCTCATGCGTTATTTTTGAATAACGATAATGAAGCGGCGAAAGATCAATTCCAAAAACTTCGTGCGGAAGTGAATGATGTCTCATCGCAGCAAATGATCGATCAGTATTTAACCGCAATTAACCAACGAGATCAGTGGAAAATCAACGGCGGCATCAGTTTCTTAAATGAATCCAATATTAATAATGCGCCAAAAGCCGGCACCCGTATTGGTGCGTGGAAAGCTTGGGAGCGAGAACAGGCGCATGGGCTGTCTTATTATGCGGGGGCTGAAAAGAAATGGTCGTTGCCTCATCAGTTTTTTGCCAAACTGGTGTTAGATGGACAAGGTAAATATTATTGGGATAACAAAAAATATAACGAATTTAATGCCCGAATCGGTGCAGGTCTGGGTTATCAAACGGCAAATACTGAACTTGCCTTAGTGCCTTTCACAGAACGTCGTTGGTATTCCGGTGGATCGTCCGGCAGTGATGCCATGAAACAATATTCGAAAAATTCCGGTGTGCGTGTTGATGTGACGCATTGGCTCAATAAATCATGGCAAATTTCGACCGCACTTGAATATGGTGAGCAGCGTTATGTCACGCGTAAACATTTAAATGGCAATAATTATTTGTGGTCGAATACGCTCTTATTTTTACCTTACAGCGGACAATATTGGTATATCGGTGCGGATTATAATCGCGAAAATACACGTGATCTCGATAACGCCTATCAACGTAAAAATGTACGTTTAGGCTGGGTGCAAGAATGGCCGTTGGGCATTTCCAGTCGTCTTTCTGTTGCCTATGCAAGACGGGCGTATAAAGGGGAAGATTTACTTGGTATTCGTCAAAAAAACAAGGAATATCAAACCAACGTCACTTTATGGCATCGTAACGTGTATTTCTGGGGCATTACGCCGAAAATTACCTGGTCGTACCAAAAAAATGACAGCAATCATCCGTTTTATCGCTATGATAAAAATCGGATTTATTTAGAAATGAGTAAAACGTTTTAATCATGGATTGAGGCAACTGTATCATGACGTTACAACAACGCTATCAACAAGCAACGAAAGAAGCCCGCTGGGCATTAGGCTTAACCCTGCTTTATGTAATTGGTTGGTGTTTATGTGCTTATTTACCAAAGGCGACGCAAGGGCCGATCGGCTTTCCGCTGTGGTTTGAATTAGCCTGTATTTACCTGCCGATTTTGTTTATTGTGGTGGCGTATTGGCTAATTAAAATTGTGTTTCAAGATATTCTGCTGGATGTGGAAGAGAAAAAACAACATTCGACAACGGAGCGTCACTAATGAACCTAGGGATTATTTTTCCTCTCGTCATCTATTTAGCCTTTGTCTTCGGCGCGGCGATTTATGCTTATGTTAAACGCCAAAAAGGCGGGGATTTTCTTTCCGAATACTATGTCGGTAACCGTTCTATGACGGGTTTCGTGCTCGCCATGACGACTGCCTCCACCTATGCCAGTGCCAGTTCCTTTATTGGCGGTCCCGGTGCGGCGTATAAATACGGCTTAGGTTGGGTCTTGCTTGCCATGATCCAAGTGCCTGCGGTGTGGTTGGCTCTCGGTGCGTTAGGGAAAAAATTTGCTTTGCTTTCCCGCGAAACCAATGCCTTGACGATCAATGATTTATTACTTTATCGCTATAAAAACAAATATTTAGTGTGGATTGCCTGTGTTGCGTTGTTGATCGCGTTCTTTGCGGCGATGACCGTGCAATTTATCGGTGGCGCCCGTTTGTTGGAAACCACCATCGGCATTCCTTACACTCAAGCCTTGTTAATCTTCGCTTTAACCGTGGGGATTTATACCTTCATCGGTGGTTTCCGCGCAGTAGTGTTGACGGACACGATCCAAGGTACCGTGATGATTCTCGGCACGATTGTACTCTTGGTCGGTGTGATTTATCAGGTCGGTGGCGTGGAAAGTGCGGTCAAAAAATTAACTGAAATTGATCCAAGCCTCGTCAGTCCGTACGGACCGAATGAGATGTTGGATTTCCAATTTATGGCGTCCTTCTGGATTTTGGTTTGTTTCGGTGTAGTTGGCTTACCGCACACGGCTGTACGTTGCATGGCGTTTAAAGACAGCAAAGCCCTGCACAACGGCATGCTGATTGGCACGATCGTGTTGACGATTATCATGTTGGGTATGCACTTGGCGGGCGCATTGGGGCGCGCCATCGTGCCGGATTTAACGGTATCGGACAAGGTGATTCCAAGCCTGATGTTGCAAGTGTTGCCACCGATTGTGGCGGGGATTTTCCTTGCGGCACCAATGTCGGCGATTATGTCCACGGTGGATGCACAGCTGATTCAATCGTCTTCTATTTTTGTGAAAGACCTGTATTTAGCAGCAAAACCGCAGGCAGTGCAAAACCAAAAACGGATTGGTCGAATTTCCTCTGTTATTACGTTAATTTTGACCGCACTTTTAATTTTTGCGTCTCTGAATCCGCCGGATATGATCATTTGGCTGAATCTGTTTGCCTTTGGTGGTTTGGAAGCAGCATTTTTATGGGTTATTGTGTTAGGATTGTATTGGGATAAAGCCAATGCTTACGGCGCGATAAGCTCCATGTTGGTCGGTTTAATCTCCTTTATTTTACTCACCCAATTTGGCATTAAACTCTTAGGCTTCAACCCAATTGCACCGGCCTTAGTCTTTGGCTTGATCGCATTTTTAGTGGGAAATAAAATCGGTGAAAAGCGCCATTCAAAGTGCGGTGAAAATGACAGGTAAAATGCATGAAAAAAATCGATCAAAAAAGTTTAGAAAATGCTTACCGTTTATTTGAAACAAATGATATTCAGCAAATTGAAATCGGAACAACGCGGGGATTACAACAAATTCACCACTATTTATTTCAAGATTTGTATGATTTTGCCGGCGTGATTCGTGAACAAAATATTTCTAAAGGCAATTTTCGTTTTGCTAATTCGTTGTATTTAAAAGAAGCGTTGGGCAAAATCGAGCAAATGCCGGAAACGACATTTGAAGAGATTATTAATAAATACGTTGAAATGAATATTGCCCATCCGTTTTTGGAAGGCAATGGACGTTCAACAAGGATTTGGTTGGATTTAATCTTAAAGAAAAATTTAGGCAAAGTTGTTAATTGGCAAAATGTCGATAAAACCTTGTATTTGCAGGCAATGGAGCGTAGTCCAATTAATGATTTGGAAATTCGCTTTTTACTACAAAATAATTTAACGGATGATGTGGATAACCGTGAAATCATTTTTAAAGGCATTGAGCAATCCTACTACTACGAAGGTTATGAAAAAGAATAAAGGATGAACACATGGCTTGGATTCAAATTCGCCTGAACAGTACTAATGAAAAGGCAGAGCAAATCAGTGATTTTTTAGAAGAAATCGGATCGGTGTCGGTCACTTTTATGGACAGCCAAGATACGCCGATTTTTGAACCGTTACCGGGAGAAACCCGCTTGTGGGGTAACACCGATGTGATTGCTTTATTTGATGCAGAAACCGATATGAATGTGGTGGTGGAGGCACTTAAACAGGCAAACCATTTGGATGAACATACCGCTTATAAAATCGAACAAATCGAAGACAAAGACTGGGAGCGTGAGTGGATGGATAATTTCCACCCAATGCAATTCGGCAAACGTTTGTGGATTTGCCCAAGCTGGCGTGATGTGCCGGATCCGAATGCCGTGAACGTGATGTTAGATCCGGGCTTGGCGTTTGGCACAGGGACACACCCGACCACCGCCCTTTGTTTGGAATGGCTTGACAGTTTAGATTTAAAAGATAAAACGGTGATCGACTTTGGTTGTGGTTCCGGTATTTTAGCCATTGCGGCATTGAAGCTAGGCGCAAAAAGTGCGGTCGGAATTGATATTGATCCGCAAGCGATGTTAGCCAGCCGCAACAATGCGGAACAAAACGGTGTGGCGGATCGTTTGCAACTGTTTTTATCCGATGCAAAACCGTCAGACTTGAAAGCCGATGTGGTGGTGGCGAATATTCTGGCTGGACCGTTAAAAGAGCTTTACCCGGTGATTAGCCAATTAGTGAAGCCCAACGGAGATTTAGGCTTGTCGGGCATTTTAGCTACACAAGCGCAATCCGTGTGTGATGCCTACGCCGAGCGTTTTGCGTTGGAGCCGGTGGCAGAGCGCGAAGAGTGGTGTCGAATTACCGGTAAGTTAAAGGCATAATGCGCAATAAACGTCAGTGGGTGATAAAAAAGTGCGGTGAAAAAATATCACGTTTTTTCACCGCACTTGGTTTTTGCTAGGCTAGTAGCCACTTTCTTGAAAATTTGGCAAGAATGAAGCCTGCTGAATCCGTTTAACGCGGGTCTCAATACGCCCGTCTGCATAGAGCTCAATTTCACGCCAGCCCGGCTGAAGGGTATCAAGCGTAAAGCTGTTGCAGTCCGGTTTAAATTGCACACAGGTGGAAGGCGTGGCCATGACGCGGTAGCCATGCCACGTGCTATCTGCCTGTTGATGAATATGACCATATAATAGGGCTTTAATGCGTGGAAATGGCGCTAACACGCTGGCTAATTCATGAGGATTGCGTAAATTATGCTGATCCAACCAAGCTGAGCCGGTTGACAGCAAATGGTGATGCAACACAACAAGGGCATAGCGTTGAGGGTGCGCCTCTAACTTTGTTTTTAACCATGCCAGAGTTTCCGGTTCAAGTTGACCGTGCGGCACGCCTTGTACTTGGCTATCTAATAATAGGATTTGCCAATGTTCTCCTAATAAGAGGTGCTTTCCGGCATTGACGTTGCCTTGGGTGAGATGCTCAACCATTTTAGGCTGAAAGTCATGATTTCCCGGAATCCAAAACACCATTTTTTCTAGCGATTTTACATTGTCGCAAAAGCGTAAATAACCTTCATCACTGCCGTCTTGTACCAAATCCCCTGTCGCGAGCACGAGATCATAGGCATAGTGGGCTTGTTGGATCTCAGTGAGTACTTGCGAAAAACTGGCTTGTGTATTAATTCCCAACAATTCCCCGTTGATGTCCTTGAATAAATGAGGATCCGTAATTTGTACAATACGAAAGACCTCTTGTTGGGCGTGATATTGATAGGTATTTAACAAAGTAAACTCCTCATATTAACTGCACCTAAATGGCCTGAGCTGTCTAAACGCATGGGGTTATCGCCATTGCGTTTTCAGTTGAGGATAATTTAACGCTAACCATTGAAGCCCCATAACGGCAATGCCATTATCAATTTTGCCTTCACAAACCCATTGATAGGCGGTTTCTCGGCTGACAACATGAACCCGAATATCTTCATTTTCT
>NZ_CALIWN010000077.1:0-10171 GCF_938046485.1 uncultured Aggregatibacter sp.
TGCGTAGCGTGCATCTTGATGCACGACCAAATTACGCACGGAACGTTATTTAACGTTTTCGGGCATTCATGATTTCGTGCAACAAGTTGCACGCTACGATTCACTAAAATGGTGATATGAAAATAAACACGGTGACCCGTTTTCACAAGCTCCTTGAGGGGTTTGCGAAGTATAGGCCCTTATAGGAGAACCTAAAAACCGCACGTTTTATGTGCGGATTGTTATTGGTGTTGGTGGGAAAGGTGAAAAGGCGGTCTGATTCTTTTTTGCAACGAAAAATGCCGCCAAAAAGTACCGCACTTTTCAGAACCATCGTCCCAAATGCAATTCCACAATATCCACGATGTGTTTTAAGAAAGTGGTGTCTTGTCCGTTATGGAAACGGGCGGTATCTCGGGAGGTGAATAATAAAAGTGCGGTCGGTTTGTGGCTTGTTTTTGCGCCAAGCAGACAAATTGCCACGGAGCCAATGGGAAATTCTTCCGGCAGAAACATCAGGTGTTTTTCTTTGTTGCTTAAATCGCCCAAGTAAAATTGGCGCAAGCCGAGACGTTCTAAGCGAATCAGTTCAAACGCTTTGCGGTCAATCCAATATTGTTCGGGAATGGTTTCATTTTTTGGCCACGCATCTCGAAACAGCAATATTTTTGCACCGTCCAGTTCATAGGATTGCGCCCACTGTTTCAATTTTTCTTCGCCCCGTTGGAAATCTTCCGCTTGAAACAATTTCTTTTGTAAGGGCATAAGCGCGTAGAAAATGTCAGCTTCTTGATAAGCAAGCTGATGAAATTTTTCTAAGAATGCCGTCAGGGTTTTGATGTGTTGGCGTTGCTGTTCCAACTGTGCTTCAACCAAAGATAGCGTGCCTTTTTGCGGATGAACCACGGACAGTTTGGCAAGCAAATCAGGATGAGTGGTGAAAAAATCAGGGTGTTCGGTTAGGTATTCGACGACGTTTTTTTCCTGTTCATTCATAAAAAAACTCTCCAAAAAAGAACCGCACTTTGATACTTCAAAAGTGCGGTCGTTTTTTTATGCGTTTTTACGCGGCAAACGGATCTTGTAAAATCATTGTTTGTACGCGATCCGGTCCGGTTGATAGGATAGAAACCGGTACGCCGGTGACTTCTTCGATACGTTTGATGTAATTACGGCAGGTTTGCGGTAATTGATTTACATCAGTGACACCGAAGGTATTTTCTTTCCAACCCGGCATAGTTTCATAAATCGGCTCAACACCTTCCCAGTCTTTCGCGGCAAGTGGTGCGTATTCTACAATATCGCCGTTTGGCATTTTGTAGCCCACGCAGATTTTCACTTCATCGAAGCCATCTAACACGTCTAATTTCGTCATGCAGAAACCGGAAATGGAATTCAATTGAATCGCGCGACGAATGGCTACCGCGTCAAACCAACCACAACGACGTGGACGACCGGTAACCGCACCGAATTCATTCCCTTTGCGTGCAATTTCTGCACCGACTTCATCGAATAATTCCGTGGTGAACGGGCCGCCACCCACGCGGGTGCAATAGGCTTTGATGATACCCAACACATAATCTAAATTGCGTGGGCCGAAACCGGAACCGGTAGCAACGCCACCGGCAGTGGTGTTGGAGCTGGTCACATACGGATAGGTACCGTGGTCGATATCCAACATGGTACCTTGTGCGCCTTCGAATAAAATGTTGTCGCCATTTTTGCGCGCGGTATCTAAAATGGTGGTGATGTCGGCAACCATACCGGTGATAATATCGGCAACAGCAAACACATCATCTAAGGTTTTTTGATAATCAACCGGTTCGACTTTGTAGTAGTTCACCAATTGGAAGTTGTAGTAATCAAGGATGTTTTTGAGTTTTTCGGCAAAGGCTTCGCGATTAAATAAATCACCTACGCGCAAACCGCGGCGAGCCACTTTGTCTTCATAAGCCGGGCCGATACCACGACCGGTGGTACCGATGGCTTTTTTGCCAAGTGCCGCTTCACGAGCGTGGTCCATCGCAACGTGGTAAGGCAGAATTAATGGGCAAGCTTCGGAGATTAATAAACGGTCACGTACGTTCACGCCACGGTTTTCTAATTCGCCCATTTCTTGCATGAGGGCAGCTGGGGAAAGTACAACGCCATTACCGATTAAACAGGTGACGTTATCGCGTAAAATACCTGATGGAATTAAACGTAAAACGGTTTTCTCACCGTTGATGATTAAGGTGTGACCGGCATTATGACCGCCCTGATAACGAACCACATATTTGGCGCGGTCGGTGAGCAAATCAACGATTTTTCCTTTTCCTTCATCGCCCCATTGCGCGCCGAGAACAACAACACTTTTACCCATAATTTTCCGCCTTTTTTAAGCTAGTTTATAAAAATCAACGGTTGCTTACTTTACTCTTTTTAACCTTTGATCTCAATGAGATTTATGACTATTTATTGGCTAAAATGACCGCTCTTTTCGGGGCAGGATAGCCTTCGATGGTTTTGCTGTGATCTGCCGGATCGAGAAAATCAATTAAGGATTCATTTTCTAACCAATCGGTTTTGCGCTGTTCCTCTAATGAGGTGACGGCGACATCTACGCAACGCACATTTTTAAAGCCGGTTTTTTGCAGCCAATGAATCAGTGCGGCAACGGACGGAATAAAATACACATTTTTCATTTTGGCGTAGCGATCCATCGGCACCAACACCGTGTTTTCATCACCGTCCACCACTAAGGTTTCGAGCACCAATTCACCGCCATTAACTAGTTGCGCGCGCAGTTGGGAAAGGTGATCTAGGGGCGATTTACGGTGATATAACACGCCCATGGAAAACACCGTATCAAACGCCGCAAGGGGTTGCATTTGCTCGATGCCGAGCGGAATCAAATTTGCACGGCGATCGTCATTTAAGAGTTTGCGAACCGCTTCAAATTGACATAAGAACAATTCCGTCGGGTCGATGCCCACTACCATTTTCGCGCCTTCGCCCACCATGCGCCACATATGATAGCCACTGCCGCAACCCACATCTAAAATCGTGCGATCTTGCAATGGCGCTAAATGCGGTAGCACGCGATCCCATTTGAAATCGGAGCGCCATTCGCAATCCACATGAATGCCGAGTAAATGATAAGGCCCTTTGCGCCATGGCATGAGTTGTTTTAAATGGTGAATAATGCGCTGGCGTTCACCATCGGAAAGCGCAGAATCGCACTCAGATTTGACCGCACTTTTAAGATCAATACGGGAAGCCTGCAAGTGCGGTAGAAATTCCACGACTTTTGCCCATTTGGCATATTCCCCGTGGGTTTGCTGTTGCCATTGTTTCATTTGTAATGGCAAGGTTTCCAACCAAGGGGAAAGATGGGTCGTGGCAATTTGTTGATAAAAAGGACGAAAATCGATCATATCGTTATCTCGGTGAATTAGGGTTACAGCGCATCATAATACGCTTTTTGGGCTTTCTCAAAGGTGTCGGTAATCGCGGCATCCGGTTTTGCGGACAGTAGTGACACAATAATAATCGCGATGGCGGCGAACATAAAGCCGGGAATCATTTCATACACTTGCGCCCATTCGCTTTCTTGCGGTAAACATTCTTTCCAAGCAAACACGGTTATTGCGCCGGTGAGCATGCCCGCCATAGCGCCGGAAGAGGTCATGCGTTTCCAAAAGAGTGAAAGTAAAACTACCGGGCCAAAGGCGCTACCAAACCCCGCCCAAGCAAATTCCACAAGTTTCAACACCTTACTGTTTTGATCTTGCGCAATCCAAATGGCAACGGCGGCAATCACCAATACCATGATGCGACCTAACCAAACCAATTCTTTTTCTGACGCCTTCGGGCGGATAAAGCCTTTGTAAAAGTCTTCTGTAATGGCACTGGAAGAAATTAACAGTTGGCAACTTAAGGTACTCATTACTGCGGCAAGAATGGCAGAAAGTAAAATACCGGCAATCCACGGATTAAATAATAATCGGGATAATTCAATAAAAACTTGCTCGGGTTCATGGTTTACTAAGGCTGCAGAGGCGGTGTTTGCATTCGCATAGAAATACGCCATGCCAAAGAAACCGATGGCAACGGCACCTACTAAGCAAAGCACCATCCATGTCATGCTGATTTTACGCGCTTTATTGAGAGAACGCACAGAGTCTGCCGCCATGAAGCGAGCGAGGATGTGTGGTTGTCCGAAATAACCTAAGCCCCACGCCGCAAGGCTTAACAAGCCCATGATGGAAGTGCCACGGAATAAGTCGGTAAATTCTTTTTGTGCGCTCATTTCGGCTTGTTGCACGACGCTTTGTAAGTCGTCAACGCCGCCGATAGAGATCACCACAAAAACAGGAGTAAGCAATAAGGCGAAAATCATCAGTGTGGCTTGAATGGTGTCTGTCCAACTCACCGCAAGGAAACCTCCGATAAAGGTGTAGGCGATGGTGGCGAGTGCGCCGTACCAAAGTGCGGTGGAATAATCGATTGAAAAAAGATTTTGGAATAATTTTGCACCCGCCACCACGCCTGAGGCACAATAAATGGTGAAGAACACCAAAATAATGGAGGCGGAAACGATTTTTAACGCATTGTGACGCGTGCCAAAGCGATGATGAAAATATTCAGGTAGGGTTAATGCGTTCTGATTGAATTCGGTGTAAACCCGTAAACGTCCGGCAACGAAGAGCCAGTTTAAATAGGCTCCTAAGGTTAAACCAATGGCAATCCAGCCCTCGACCAAACCGGATAAATACACAGCGCCCGGTAACCCCATCAATAACCAACCGGACATATCCGAAGCACCGGCAGACATCGCCGTGACGAAACTGCCTAAGCGACGACCGCCCAAAATGTAATCGGATAAATTTTTGGTGTAATAATAGGCGGCAACCCCAATGCCAATCATGCCGAAAATATAAATAGTAAATGTAACAATTGTCGGATCTAAACCAAACATCCTATCAATCCTAAAAATAGTTCTTATATTCAAAAAAAAGGGGAGCATTTTACCTTATTTGCCCCTGTTATTCTATTTTCCTTTTCGTTAGACTAATCGGCAAAATCAATAACAACGACATTTTGGATAAGATATTTTATGGATTCTGTTGAATTATTGGTCAATGTGACACCAAGCGAAACGCGCATTGCCTTAGTGGAAACCGGTTTGCTCAAAGAAGTGCATATTGAACGCCAAGGCAAACGCGGTATTGTGGGAAATATTTATAAAGGTCGGGTCACCCGTGTATTACCGGGAATGCAATCGGCATTTGTGGATATTGGCTTAGAAAAAGCGGCCTTTTTACACGCCTCAGATATTGTATCGCACACCGAATGTGTGGAAGAAAGTGAACAAAAGCAATTTGTGGTGAAAGACATTTCCCAACTGGTACATGAAGGACAGGATATAGTGGTGCAAGTGGTAAAAGATCCGCTTGGCACGAAAGGTGCGCGACTCACCACGGATATTACCTTGCCTTCCCGTTATTTAGTATTCATGCCGGAAAATAGCCATGTGGGCGTGTCACAACGCATTGAAAGCGAGGAAGAACGTAATCGCTTGAAAGAACTCACCTTGCCTTTATGTGATGAATTAGGTGGTTTTATTATCCGTACTGCGGCCGAAGGGGCGACTGAACTGGATTTACAACAAGATGCCGATTTCTTAAAACGCTTGTGGCGAAAAGTGCTAGAACGCCGTGCGAAATACCCAACCCGCTCCATGCTTTACGGTGAATTGGCGCTGACACAGCGCATTCTGCGTGATTTTATCGGGGGCAAATTGGATCGCATTCACATTGACTCCCGACTTTGTTTCAATGAAGTGAAACAATTCACCGAAGAATTCATCCCCAACCTCACCGACAAACTGATTTTATACACGGGAAATCAACCGCTCTTTGATGTGTACAGTGTGGAAAAAGGCATTCATCATGCTTTAGATAGACGGGTAAATCTCAAATCCGGTGGCTATTTGATCATTGAGCAAACAGAAGCCATGACCACGATCGACATCAATACAGGTGCATTCGTAGGGCATCGTAATTTGGAAGAAACCATTTTCAACACCAATATTGAAGCCACCAAAACCATCGCGCAACAACTTCAACTGCGCAATCTCGGTGGCATGATTATCATTGATTTCATCGATATGCAAAGTGAAGAACACCGTAATCGTGTGTTGGAATCCTTGCAAGATGCCTTATCGCGTGATCCGGTGAAAACAAATGTGAATGGCTTCACGCAATTAGGTTTGGTGGAAATGACCCGTAAACGTACGCGGGAAAGTTTGGAACATGTATTGTGTTGCGAATGCCCAACCTGCCAAGGAGAATGTGCTGCATGCCAAGGACGTGGACGCGTAAAAACTGTGGAAACCGTGTGTTACGAAATCATGCGCGAAATTATCCGCGTACATCATTTATTTGCCAGTGAACAATTTGTGGTTTACGCCTCGCACGCTGTTGCAGACTATTTAATCAACGAAGAATCCCACGGTTTGTTAGCCGAGTTGGAAGTCTTTATTGGCAAACAAATCCAAGTAAAAACCGAACCGTTTTACACCCAAGAGCAGTTTGATGTGGTGGTGATGTAAAAAGTGCGGTGGGAAAACAATCTATTTTTTGAACGTTTTAGCTTTTGCGTCATCGAATGTTGTTTTTTCCCTCACTACAATAACTGTCCTGAGCAACGTATCGTTGTATTGGGATAACGCAATTTAATTCTTATCCCCGACAATATGTTGGGGATTTTTACATAACAATGCTGAGAAACAATATGGCAAAAGAATCCAAGACAATGCACTTTCAATTAGAAATTTTACGTTTAATTCCCAAACGTAGTTACATCAGCACGCATGAAATCCAACAGAAGCTGGAAGATATGGGATTTTCTCGCGATATTCGTAGCATTCAACGTCAATTAAAAAGCCTGTCTGAACAGTTTGATATTGAGTGCAATACTCTCAGCAAGCCTTACAGTTATCGCTGGAAAGAAAATACCAAAGGGCTGGATTTGCCGATTTTAAACGAGCAACAATCCTTGGTGTTAATGTTGGCGAAGCAATATTTAAAAGGCATTTTGCCTGCAAATATTCTCAATTCGATGGAATCCTTTTTTAAGCAGGCCGAATATAACTTAGTCTATGATTCCAATAAAAAATCCGGTTCCGAATGGTTGAATAAAGTCGCTATTGCGCCGACCAGTCAGCCTTTGCTGCCGGCAATCATTGACGATAACATTTTTGCACAAATCAGTACCGCACTTTATCAAAATCGATTCTTACAGGTGCATTACCGAAGTATTCACGGTAAAGAACATAAGGCTTTAGTGAAACCTCTTGCTCTTGTGCAACAAGGCCCGAGTAGCTATCTCGTCGCGCAATATGAACATGGTGATATTTTGCATCTTACTTTGCATCGTTTGCTTGAGGTTACTGTGAGTACCATGCAATTTGATCGCCCGGATTTTAATTTGAAAGCGTATGTTGAGAGCCAAAAGTTTGGCTTTAGTTATGGCAGAAAAATTCGATTAACGTTCAGAGTAGATAAAGCGATTGGGGGCTTTTTGACAGAAACGCCGTTATCAGTCGATCAAACGGTGAAAGATTGTGGCAGTGAATATGAAATTTCCGCCACGGTGATTGAGAGTGAAATGTTGAATTGGTGGATTGCACATTTTGGTGAAAATTATCAAGAAATTGATCGTGTATATCTCGAGGACATTTCCTAACGACACACATTGTCGCTTTATGTTTTATGATGAAGCCATCAATAGAGAGGACATTAAGATGAATCCTTATAAATCGCCTGATCAAGCGTCAAGCGGAAATATTTTCGGGCATAATGGCGAAAGATAGACGGATTGATAAGATTCTAAAAATGAGAGGAGAGAAAAAGCATGACAGCGAAAAAAAATAAACCAATTTGCGTCGTATTAACCGGTGCGGGGATTAGTGCTGAAAGTGGCATTCCTATCTTCAGAGCGGAAGACGGTTTGTGGGCAGGACATAAAGTCGAAGAAGTTTGTACGCCGGAGGCCTTACAAAAGAACCGTGCGAAAGTGCTAGATTTTTACAACCAACGCCGTAAAAATGCCGCCGTAGCTAAGCCAAACGCTGCGCATCTTGCCTTAGTGGAATTAGAAAAAGCCTATAATGTGAGAATCATCACGCAAAATGTGGATGATTTACATGAGCGAGCAGGAAGCTCAAATGTGTTGCATTTACACGGCGAATTAAACAAAGCGCGCAGTAGCTTTGATGAAAGTTATATCGTGGATTGTTTTGGCGATCAGAAATTAGACGATAAAGATCCAAACGGACATCCGATGCGTCCTTATATCGTCTTTTTTGGTGAAATGGTGCCGATGCTGGAACGAGCCATTGAGATTGTAGAACAAGCGGATGTGGTATTAGTGATTGGCACCTCTTTGCAAGTGTATCCGGCGAATGGCTTAGTCAATGAAGCACCACGCAATACGCCGATTTACTTAATCGATCCGAATCCAAATACAGGCTTTGTACGCAAGCAAGTGATTGCAATAAAAGAAAAGGCAGGGGAGGGAGTGCCAAAGGTAGTGGCAGAGTTATTGGAGAAGGTTAAAAACTTATAGAAAAACGACTGCACTTTTCACGCAAATAGCGACTTTGGTCGCTATTTGTTGTTATTCCCCTTGCTTAAGCATATGCATAATAAGCCTAATGAGCGTTTCTTTTTGTTTCGGATCAGATTCGGCAACTAATAATGTGAGTGCAGCAAGCCCGGTATCATTGATAACCGGATGACCATTATGATCAAACAAACGCCCATTTCGATGTAAGAAATCCACAAATAAAAACGCTCCGCTACGTTTATTACCGTCTGAAAAAGGATGGTTTTTGACGACGAAATACAGTAAATGTGCGGCTTTTGCTTCAATGCTTGGATAGGCAGGTTCTCCAAACACACTTTGATCTAAATTACCTAAAATAGCAGATAAGCCATCATCTCGTTCACGTCCAAACAGATCACTTGCTTCACCTTTTGCCATAAGCTGTGCTTTTAACTCGGCCAGTGCAGAACAGGCTTCGGAATACGTGGGCAACATACCGCCTTGCTGGGTTTGCGGTTCGGCAAGTAAACCTTCATCATATTGTTGTAGCCATAAAAATGTGTGCGTATAACGGCTGACAATATCCACTAATCCACGACCGCTTTCTAGTGTTAATGCTGAGGAATTTGCCGTTTTTTGAATAAGTGCAAGTGCTTGTTCTAATTCGTGAGCATTTTGCTGTAAACGTTTTTGGTTAATGGTATAGCCTTGAGTAAGGTACTCTTTTAAACGAGCAGTTGCCCAAATTCTAAATTTAGTCCCTAAAATAGAATTGACTCTATAACCCACAGATATAATCACATCAAGATTATAGTATTCAATTATTCGATTAATCTGTCTTTTGCCTTCAATTTGAACAGTTGCATTTTTTGCAACAGTTGATTTTCTATCTAACTCTCCATCACTATAAATATTTCGTAAATGGCGTGAAATAACAGATTTATCGCGCCCAAATAAATCAGCCATCTGTTGTAAACTCAGCCAAACCGTATCCTTTTCAAATCTGACTTCCACTTGTGTCGTGCCATCTTGCGCTTGGTAAATTTCAATCGGGTTTTGGTTATTCATATTCTTCCTTTAAATAATAAAATATATGTATATATAAACAGGTAAAGAAATATATTGCAATACTGTATAACCTTAATTTTCAAAAAATCTTTTCAAAAGAATTGCTCCTTAAATTTCCTAACGACACGAATTGTCGCTTATTTCCATATCATTTTTTATAAAAGAGAGATTTTTTACAATTCTCTTAATCCCTTTGTCATCGCAACACAGGAGAAAAATGATGCCAATGAAAGTCACTTTTAATCGAGATCCGCTTTTTGAAGAGGTAAAAAAATATGTGCAACAACAAAAAATGGCGTCTTGCTCAATGATTCAACGGCGATTTAGGTTAGGTTTTAATCGAGCGGGCAAATTTTAGAGCAATTAGAAGAAGCCGGTGTTATTTCAACAATGAAAAATGGGCAGAGAAAAGTACTATGAAAAATGATTTGAACTATGCCGTGGCGCTTATCCGCATTAATCCACAAGACGGTGGTATATCAAAACATCATTTTTTAGGGCTGGATATGACCGCACTTGAGGCCTTAAAAGC
>NZ_CALIWN010000078.1:0-15319 GCF_938046485.1 uncultured Aggregatibacter sp.
ATGTCGAGGACATGGCAGAAATTATTGAAAATCTGACCGCACTTTATCCCTATCCTAATCAATATATTTTGGCGCATTCGCTCGGTGCGTTAGTGGCGACCTATTATTTGGCAAATTGTGATCATCGCATTCAACGTGCCGTGTTCTCTGCGCCGTTTTTTGGCATGCCTTTAAAACACCCTGTGCGTGATGAAATGCTGTTGAGTCTGATGATGTTATTTGGACAAGGAAAGCGTTATGTGTTCGGCAAAGGGCCGTATAAACCGGTGGATGTGCAGGAAAATTTGTTAAGCCATGATAGTAAGCGAATGCAAAGAATGAATGAAATTAATTTGGCAAATCCAGCGATTCGTTTGGGTGGACCGACGTTCCGTTGGGCATATTTGTGTCTGATCGCCATTAAACATTTGCCGAAAATATTGCCACGCATCGAAACACCGGTATTGGTGTTAGAGGCGGAACAAGAACAAATCGTCAATAATAAAACGTTAGAAAAACTCACCGCACTTTTTATGTGTGGCAGTCTGAAAAAAATCGCCGGGGCAAAACATGAAATTCTGTTTGAAACCGATGCGATTCGCACGCCAACCTTACAACATATTTATGCGTTTTTTACTTCAGCGCATAGCGAACCAACAATAAGCCAAATAGGGTAAACAATAAACTGCCGATGACGTGGGCGGCAATTAATCCCAAGGCGATGCCGAGTTTGCCGTTTAGGAAATTGTTGACCACTTCAATGGAAAATGAGGAAAACGTGGTTAAGCTACCAAGAAAGCCAGTCACCAAAAACAACTTCCAAGCTTCCGAAAGTTGAGGAATGAACCCAAATAAGGCAAATAGCGCACCGATAATAAAACTGCCTAAATAATTGGCAATCAAGGTGCCAAAAGAAAATGCGGCAAACCACGGATTGAGCAACAAGCCCAGACTCCAACGCAGGCAAGCGCCCAGCACGGCACCGCCGCTAATCCAGAGTAAAGAAGATAAGAACGGCATTAATCCATCCCGAAAATCGCACGAAGGTAAACCGCGACAGCCTCCTCCGTGTTGCAACCGATGGTTTCCAGCTGCGGGCAACGTTGTATCAAACGCGGATCGGCGTTGCCCATCATGCATCCTTTGCCCACTTCCACCAGCATTTCAACATCATTCATGCCATCACCAAAGGCAATACAATCTTGCAAGCCGTATTCCCGTTGCCCAATTACCTGCGCAAGTGCGGTGGCTTTTGACACATTTTTATTCATCACTTCCAAGCAAATCGGCGTGGAATATGTCAGGCTGATTTTATCGCCGAAGTCCTGATGAATACGCTGTTCCAATTCCACCAAATCTGCGGGTGTACGGGCGATAAAAAACACTTTTTCCGTGTCTCTGCCGTGATGTTGCTTAAAATCCACCACATTGTATAAAAAGCCGGAATCTTTGTGATACTTGTAAAGTTCGGGAATGTCTTTGTTGATAAACCAGCCATCAGCCTGATAGCTATTGACACAGACGCGGTTGTCGTCAAAGGGCAAATTCATCACTTGATACGCAATTTCTTCCGGCAAGGAATTATTTAGCAACAACTCTCCTTGCAAGTTATGCGCTTGTGCACCATTTGACGTAATTAACACCGCCTCTTTCACCTTGGTTTTCTTTAAAATACTGGATACATCAAAGTAATTACGCCCTGTGGCAAGGATAATATCAACTTTGTTGTCATACAGATGTTCCAAGGTTTGCGCAGTAAAATCACCGATAACATGATGTTCGTTCAGTAAGGTTCCATCCATGTCCGACACGATGGCACGATAGGGACGTTTTTGCATAATTTTTCACCTTAAATGACATAATGGCTAATGGTAGCAAATTTTATATAAAAATATTGGCGGTTTTCTTGAATTTTTTCAGGAAATGTAATAAAAGATTAAACCTTTCATACGAAAAAATCGCTTCCCTAACAATTGAACACAGCTACAAATATGAACGGTGCAAATTTAATCATCGAGTGCTTAAAAGCACATCACGTGGATACCATTTTCGGCTATCCCGGTGGGGCCATCATGCCGACCTATGATGCCATTTATGATTCCGGCTTAGACCATTTACTTTGCCGCAACGAACAAGGTGCTGCCATGGCGGCTATTGGCTATGCGCGTGCCTCAGGCAAAGTTGGCGTATGTATTGCCACTTCCGGCCCCGGCGCAACTAACCTCATCACCGGACTAGGCGATGCCTTAATGGATTCTATTCCGATTGTAGCGATCACAGGTCAAGTAGCTTCGCCACTTATTGGTACTGACGCCTTTCAGGAAGCAGATGTGTTAGGACTTTCTCTTGCCTGCACCAAACACAGCTTTATCGTACAGAATATTGACGAATTACCGGAAATTATCGCCAAAGCCTTTGAAATCGCCAAAAGTGGCAGACCGGGCCCAGTATTGATCGATGTACCGAAAGACGTCCAAGTTGCGCCAACCACGGCAAAACCTATCGTGAATTCGCTGCCAAAAACCACCGCACTTTGCGACAAACAATTAACGCAGGCGCTTGAGCTATTAAAACACGCCAAACGCCCGATGGCGTATATCGGTGGCGGTGTGGGCATGGCAGGCGCCGTGCCGGCATTGCGTTATTTCTTACACACGACCCAAATGCCAAGTATCGTAACATTAAAAGGGCTTGGCGCGGTATCGCCTGACGATCCTTATTATCTCGGTATGATCGGTATGCACGGCACCAAAGCCGCCAACTATGCCACCCAAGAAGCCGATTTATTGCTCGTGTTCGGCGCGCGTTTTGATGACCGCGTGACCGGCAAACTCGACACCTTCGCGCCACACGCCAAAGTGATTCATGTGGATATCGACGGCGCCGAATTAGGCAAATTACGCCGCCCTGATGTGGCATTACGCGGCCATCTAATCGCCACGCTAGAAAACCTCAGCGTGCCGCTTGACATCGCCCCTTGGCAACAAACCGTTGCACAATATAAACAACAATTTGCGTTCAGCTACGGTGAACATAATGGCGAACAACTCATCAACCCGTTATGGTTGCTCAACAGCATTTCACGCAAAAAAACACCGGAAACTATCGTCGTCACCGATGTGGGACAACATCAAATGTGGTCGGCACTACACGTGCAACATCACGCCCCGGAAAACTTTATTACCTCCGCCGGTTTCGGCACCATGGGTTTTGGCTTGCCTGCTGCCATCGGTGCGAAAAAAGCCCGCCCGGAAGATGAAGTCATTTTAGTCAGCGGTGATGGTTCCATCATGATGAATATTCAAGAGCTCGGCTCCATTGGTCGTGGCAAAGCCCCAATTAAAATCGTGTTATTGGATAACCAACGTCTCGGCATGGTGCGCCAATGGCAATCCCTCTTCTTTAATGCCCGTCACAGTAGCACGATTCTAGACGACAACCCGGATTTCGTGGTGCTCGCCTCGGCGTTCGGCATTAAAGGGGAACGCATTGATTCCGCTCATCAAGTGGATGCCGCACTAGAACGCTTATTCAACAGCCAAGAGGCTTATTTATTGCATATTTGCATCCATTCCGACGAAAACGTGTGGCCGTTGGTGCCGCCGGGTGCGTGCAACGCAGATATGTTGGAAAGTATGGAGTAATCACATGGAACACCAAATCGAACTCACCGCCCAACACCGTCCCGAAGTGCTGGAACGCATTCTCCGCGTCATCCGCCACCGTGGTTTCACCGTGACTCAAATGGATATGCAGCTGATTGACGGCAAAGTGCGGTTAAAATTCACCGTAAAATCCGACCGCACTTTGGATTTGTTGGTGAATCAGTTGGAGAAGTTGCCGGATGTGATTGAGATGAAATAAGACAATATTTTATTGAATAATTTCTCCGTTTTATCTTCTGCCAAATCTCCCCTACCCCTCTTTGCTAAAGAGGGGATTGGATCGAGACAAGATTTGATATTAGTGATTTTATTTAACATCACTAAAAGGTGAGTTAGACAACAATTCTCTATTTACTAAAGAAATCCCCCTCTTTAGCAAAGAGGGGTTAGGGGAGATTTAGCAATATTAATTAACGAAGAAATTCATATAAACCTTAACGAAAACTTACTCGGAGAACTTATTTATGCCAAAACTACGTTCAGCGACCAGCACACAAGGTCGTAATATGGCAGGTGCACGTGCCTTATGGCGTGCAACAGGGATGAAAGAAAATGACTTCGGAAAACCCATTATTGCGGTAGTGAACTCTTTCACCCAATTCGTCCCGGGGCATGTGCATTTAAAAGACATGGGACAATTGGTCGCAGCAGAAATTGAAAAAGCCGGCGGCGTAGCGAAAGAATTCAACACCATTGCGGTGGATGACGGTATTGCCATGGGACACGGCGGAATGCTGTATTCCTTACCAAGCCGTGACTTAATCGCAGACAGCGTGGAATATATGGTGAACGCCCACTGCGCTGATGCCATGGTATGTATTTCCAACTGTGACAAAATCACCCCGGGAATGTTAATGGCGGCAATGCGTTTAAACATTCCGACCATCTTCGTATCAGGCGGCCCTATGGAAGCCGGCAAAACCAAGTTATCGGATCAACTGATTCGTTTAGACTTAGTGGATGCAATGATTGAAGCGGCGGATCCTAATGTCAGTGATGAGCGTATTGATGCCATTGAACGCAGCGCCTGCCCGACTTGTGGCTCCTGCTCAGGGATGTTCACTGCCAACTCCATGAACTGTTTAACAGAAGCCTTAGGGTTATCTTTACCGGGCAACGGTTCCATGCTTGCCACCCACGCCGACCGTAAAGAATTATTCTTAAAAGCCGGTCGCCAAATTGTGGAACTGTGCAAACGTTATTACGAACAGGACGACGAAAGCGTATTGCCTCGTTCCATCGGCACCTTTGATGCCTTTGAAAACGCTATGAGCTTAGATATCGCCATGGGCGGTTCCAGTAACACCGTTTTACACTTACTCGCAGCGGCACAAGAAGCGGGCGTAGATTTCAAAATGGCAGACATCGACCGCTTATCCCGTGTTGTGCCTTGTTTGAGCAAAATTGCGCCGAACACCAACAAATACCACATGGAAGACGTACACCGCGCAGGCGGCATTATGGGCTTATTGGGCGAATTAGATCGTGCGGGGTTAATTCACAAAAACACTCACACCGTGTTGGGCTTAACCATGGGCGAGCAGCTCAATCAATACGACATTATCCGTAACCAAGATGAAGCATTACACAAATTCTTCCGCGCCGGCCCGGCAGGCATTCGCACCACCCAAGCCTTCTCACAAGATTGTCGTTGGGATAGCGTAGATGATGACCGTGTAAGCGGCTGTATCCGCAACAAAGAAAATGCGATTTCTCAAGAAGGTGGCTTAGCCGTCTTGTTCGGGAACATTGCCGAAGACGGTTGTATCGTCAAAACCGCGGGCGTGGATGAATCTATCTGGAAATTCACCGGTCGTGCCATCGTGTTTGAAAGCCAAGAAGACGCTGTAGCCGGTATTTTAGGTGGTAAAGTCAAAGAAGGTCACGTTGTGATTATCCGTTACGAAGGTCCAAAAGGCGGCCCGGGTATGCAAGAAATGTTGTATCCAACCAGCTACTTAAAATCCATGGGCTTAGGCAAAAAATGTGCATTGTTAACGGATGGTCGTTTCTCCGGTGGCACATCCGGCTTATCGATTGGCCATGCCTCACCTGAAGCGGCTTCTGGCGGTGCAATCGGCTTAGTGCGCGATGGTGATACCATCAACATCGATATTCCAAACCGCGCGATTAATCTTGCTATCAGTGATGAGGAACTTGCCGCACGCCGTGCTGAGCAAGATGCCAAAGGCTGGCAACCGGCAAACCGCCAACGTGAAGTATCCTTTGCATTGAAAGTCTTCGGGCATTTCGCGACATCGGCGGATAAAGGCGCGGTGCGGGATAAAAGCTTATTAAAATAAAAATTGTCGGGACAGGCTTTATGCCTGTCTTTATTAATACAGGGACATGATAACGCCATAACGGATAGCCGCATTGCCTAAAGTGCGGTCATTTTCTCAAGCAGTTTTGTCCACAAAAGCCAGCACCTGTGGCTGATCCAGCACTAAGGCATACACATTGGCGAGAAAATAGGTTTGTTCTTCTTCGGGAATGGCAAACGGAAGGTATGCCAATATTTTTTGATGAATCTGTAAAACTTGCGGAAAAACCACCGCACTTTGGATTTCTGCTAAAAAATCGGCATACAACGGTGAAACACAATGCCCACGTTGAATCCGACCCAAGGCACTGGCGAGATGCACTAACATCATTTTAACCTGCTCGGTTTCTACGTCTGCCAACCAATCTTGTTGCAAGTGGCAACGTACGTTCAATACCGTTTGTACAATATGTTCGTCAATTAATTCTCGGGCTTGAAACGCCCCAAGTCGCTGTTGAAGATCCATTTGTTCACTCTCAATAAAATGATTTCAGTATAACGAAATTCGTATGAATTAAACGGTGCATTGATCACAAATTTGTAGGAAAATAGCGCACTCTTCTTATTTAAAATAATTCGGAAAGCGAGATGTTACAGAATAATTTCATTAATGAATATGACGGTTTGATTTTTGATATGGACGGCACGGTTATTGATACGATGCCGAGTCATGCGAAAGCGTGGGAAATGGTCGGACAACATTTTGGTTATCCATTTGATGGCAATTTATTGTATGAAATGGGTGGCGCGCCGGTGAAAGACATTGCGTTAGAAATGATGAAACGTCATGCCATGCCGTTAGATAAATTAGATGATGTGATCGAATTAAAAAGAGAATATGGCAAACAGCTGATCATGAAACACGCTACATTGCTTCCTGCAGCGGATGTTGTTCGTCATTTTTATAATAAAAAACCGCTTGCCCTTGGCACAGGCTCTTATCGCCCCATCGCCCAAATTTTGTTGGATAAGTTTGATTTTGAAAAATATTTTTCCGCGATTGTTACTGCCGAAGATATTCAACATCACAAACCGGCACCGGATACGTTTTTACGTTGTGCTGAATTGATTCAAGTGAAACCGCAGCGCTGTTTAGTGTTTGAAGATGGCGATTTGGGTATTCAGGCTGGATTAAATGCGGGCATGGATGTGTTTGATGTGCGAGTGAATAAATTATTACGTAGCCCGGCGTGATGAAACGCGTTCCGCATCAATTCTAAAAATGACTGATGCACTGATTTTTGACCTATTACATCATGTTTGATCTTTTTAGCGGGGAGGGATGGCTTGCATTGCTAGGCGAGCATCGATTGTGGATTATGTTTGCCAGCGCCTTCCTCAGTGCCACTGTGCTTCCCGGCAATTCCGAAATTGTTTTTCTCACCCTCGTCACACCGCGCTTATGGACGGGTTCCCCTTATTTTTCTTTGGATATTCAAAGCCTATTGTGGACAGCAATCGCCGGAAACACGCTGGGCAGCCTGACTACCTATGCACTTGGACGTTGGCTTCCGACGTTTAATCCTCCACCACAAAATGCCAAACTCTCGTGGGTATTAGCAAAAACACAAGGTTACGGCAGTGTGATGTTATTTTTCAGCTGGTTACCGATTGTCGGTGATCTATTTTGTGCGGTGGCAGGCTGGTTGAGATTAAACTGGGTAGCGTGTCTGATTTTTATGACACTGGGCAAAATAGTGCGGTATGTTTTTTTGCTATTTTTTGGACTCGCTATTCTGTAACGCTGGGATTTTCCTGTAGAATGGCGAAAAAAAAATGCCTCTCACAAGGAGAGGCGAATAACCTAAGGAACCAATTTTATTAAAACAACTGCAAGTTGCTCGCTATCTAAGACTGCAGTATAACGGAAAAAGTTCGCAGAAATTTAAAAATTTTTATCAATTTTTTATAAACGCTGTTTTTTAGCCCCAAATGACACCAATTAAGGAGAGATTATGCCATTACTTGATAGCTTCAAAGTGGATCATACCCGAATGAATGCACCCGCAGTGCGAATTGCCAAAACAATGCAAACGCCAAAAGGCGATACCATCACGGTTTTTGACTTGCGTTTTACCATTCCTAATAAAGAAAATTTGCCACCGAAGGGCATTCACACATTGGAACATTTATTTGCCGGTTTCATGCGTGATCATCTCAATAGCCAAGAGGTCGAAATTATTGATATTTCCCCGATGGGTTGCCGCACCGGTTTTTATATGTCCTTAATCGGTACCCCAAATGAAACCCAAGTTGCACAAGCTTGGGCAGCCTCCATGCAAGATATTCTCAATGTGAAAAATCAACATGAAATTCCTGAACTGAATGAATACCAATGCGGAACATACACCGAACATTCTTTGGCAGAAGCCCATCAAATCGCACAAAACGTATTAGCGCGCGGTATTGGTGTGAATAAAAACGAAGATTTAACCTTAGACGAAAGTTTACTCAAACAATAAGGAGCCCCCCATGACCACAATCGGCACGCCATTAACCCCAAAAGCACTGAAAGTAATGATGCTTGGTGCAGGGGAATTGGGCAAAGAAGTTGTCATTGAATTACAACGTTTAGGTGTAGAAGTGATTGCGGTAGATCGCTATGAAAACGCGCCTGCACAACAAGTGGCTCACCGTGCTTACACCATTTCCATGTTGGATGGCGCGGCATTACGCGCCGTTGTGGAAAAGGAACGTCCTGATTTTATCGTGCCGGAAGTGGAAGCTATCGCCACCGATACTTTACTTGAACTGGAACAAGAAGGGTTCACCGTTATCCCGACCGCCAAAGCCACGAAACTGACCATGAACCGCGAAGGCATTCGTCGTTTAGCCTCGGAAGAATTGGGCTTGCCAACCTCGCCTTATGAATTCGTAGATAACTTTGACGACTTCAAAAGTGCGGTCGAAAAAATCGGTGTTCCGTGTGTGGTCAAACCGATCATGTCCTCCTCCGGTCATGGACAAAGCGTCATTCGCACCCTCGATCAAATCCAATCGGCATGGGATTACGCCCAAGAAGGCGGACGTGCAGGTGCCGGACGCGTCATTGTGGAAGGGTTTATTCAATTTGATTACGAAATTACCCAGCTCACGGTGCGCCATGTGAATGGCACCTCATTCCTTGCCCCCATCGGGCACATTCAAGTGGATGGCGATTACCGTGAATCTTGGCAACCTCAAGCCATGTCAGAAACCGCATTGAAAAAAGCGCAAGACATTGCGGAGAAAATCACCGGTGCATTAGGCGGTCGTGGGATTTTTGGGGTGGAAATGTTCGTGCGTGGCGATGACGTGATTTTTAACGAAGTCTCCCCGCGTCCACACGATACCGGTATGGTGACCATGATCTCACAAGAGTTATCACAGTTCGCCTTACACGCTCGCGCTATTTTAGGCTTGCCGATTCCAAGCATCGATTTCATCAGCCCATCCGCCTCCAAAGCCATTGTGGTGGAAGGCAAATCCAACCAAGTACAATTTGCCAACGTAGAGCAGGTACTTGCCGAACCGCAAACCAACTTACGCCTTTTTGGTAAAGGTGAAGTGAATGGTCATCGCCGTTTAGGGGTGATTTTGGCGCGTGACATCAGCGTTGAAAAAGCCTTAGAAAAAGCCCGTCGTGCTTATGATAAATTAGACGTGATTTTATAAGCTCAGCTTATCGTTGACTCCAATTAAAGTGCGGTGAAAAAATGCGTTGTTTTTCACCGCACTTTTTTATCTATCGTATGTGCTTTGGGGAGACGATTAATACATCGTAGCGTGCAACTTGTTGCACGAAATCATAAATCGTAGCGTGCAACTTGTTGCACGAAATCGTAAATCGTAGCGTGCAACTTGTTGCACGAAATTACGAATATTCGAAAGCATTAAATAACGTTCCGTGCGTGGGTTGATCGTGGATCGTAGCGTGCAACTTGTTGCACGAAATCGTGAATATTCGGAAAGGGTAAATAACGTTCCGTGCGTAGTTCGGTCGTGCATCAAGATGCACGCTACGAGGGAATCGTGAATCGCTTACCGAGGTTGAATCATTCGTGCAACAAGTTGCACGCTACATTCGAAATGAATAACGCTCTTGATGGTTGATAATGCATTGTTTGAAAAAACACACGCAAAAATCACCGCACTTTATTTCGTTCCGTGTGTGATTCGTTCGTGCATCGAGATGCACGCTACAAGGGAATCGTGAATCGCTTACCGAGGTTGAATCATTCGTGCATCAAGATGCACGCTACGAGAGAATCGTGAATTACGCATTGGGATTGATTCATTCGTGCTACTGAATACAAAAAGCTTATTTGGTATAATGATGCATAGAATGTGAACAACTGCACAAGAAACCCCTATGGCAACTTATCGACGAGACCTCACTGAGGGTGGTACCTATTTTTTCACGCTTGCGCTTCAAGATCGTTCAAAAGATTGGCTAACTCGCTATATTAACGAACTGCGAGCGGCTTTTATCGAAACACAACAACGTTATCCTTTCAAAACAATTGCCATCTGTATATTACCGGATCATCTTCATTGGCTCATGGAATTACCTGAAAATGATCATCATTATGCCACCCGAATTCGTTTATTAAAAACCCTATTTAGCCAAAAAATCCCCGCACATTGCCGAATGCCAAATCAAAGCCAACGAAGACGAGGGGATCTTGGTATTTGGCAACGCCGTTTTTGGGAACATCTCATCCGTAACGAGCAAGACCTCTCAAACCATTGGGATTATATTTATTATAACCCTGTCAAGCATGGCTACGTCACCGCTGTTAAAGATTGGCCATATTCATCATTTCACCGTGATGTAACCGACCAAATATATCCTCTCGATTGGGGTGGCGATATCAGCGTCAAAATACAAAATTTATATCAAGAATAATCCCCGTAGCGTGCAACTTGTTGCACGAAATCGGAAATCGTAGCGTGCAACTTGTTGCACGAAATGAATAACGCTCTTGATGGTTGATAATGCGTTGTTTGAAAAAACACACGCAAAAATCACCGCACTTTATTTCGTTCCGTGCGTGGGTTGATCGTGGATCGTAGCGTGCAACTTGTTGCACGAAATCGTGAATATTCGGAAAGGGTAAATAACGTTCCGTGCGTAGTTCGGTCGTGCATCAAGATGCACGCTACGAGGGAATCGTGAATCGCTTACCGAGGTTGAATCATTCGTGCAACAAGTTGCACGCTACATTCGAAATGAATAACGCTCTTGATGGTTGATAATGCATTGTTTGAAAAAACACACGCAAAAATCACCGCACTTTATTTCGTTCCGTGTGTGATTCATTCGTGCAACAAGTTGCACGCTACGGGGGAATCGTAAATCACGCATCGGGGTTAAATCATTCGTGCAACAAGTTGCACGCTACGGGGCACCGTATAACGCATTACCGTTACGAATAAAAAAAGCACGGCATTTTCATGTCGTGCTTTTTTGTTAAGCGAGTTCACCGATTAGGTGAGCTGCGGAGTGATTACCATTGGTAACCGGCGCCGATTGTACCGCCGAAGTCGCCGCGGGAGTTGGTGTTACCGGTGACTTTCAAGATAACTTTACCGTTATCAGAAATACGGGATACACCAATCG
Organism: uncultured Aggregatibacter sp.; assembly: GCF_938046485.1. NCBI lineage: Bacteria > Pseudomonadati > Pseudomonadota > Gammaproteobacteria > Pasteurellales > Pasteurellaceae > Aggregatibacter > uncultured Aggregatibacter sp. Next base: position 11,570 of record NZ_CALIWN010000078.1, read on the forward strand.
CTAAGCCGCTTTGACCGCGATAGGTACTTGCTGCTGCTGCAACCATGCTCTTACCCGGACGGAAGGCTTGCGGAAGACCGGCTGTTGCCAATGCGCCCGCGATACCGCCGCGTAAGTCACGATCCATTTTACGTAGATCGCCACGGATTTGGTTGAAGTTGTTTGCGGTATTTTGGTTAATTGCCGCAATCGCGCCATGAACGGTATTTTGTCCGGTGTTACCGATACCGTTTTGGCCTGCAACCACTTTGCCGTCTTTCACGGTTGCGCCGCCGCCAATCACATCAGCTACGCTCTTCGCAGTTTCATGTAATTGACCGCCGTTGACCGCATCTTTGCTGTCAGCCGCGACATTGCCGTTAGCAACGTTGCTGATGGCTTTACCCGCAGCATTGATGCCGTCTTTGCTCATGCTCGGACCGTTTGCAACTTGAACACGATCTGTCGTTACGTTCTTCACGTTAAGGTTATCGTTGAAGCGCACTTCCACGTTACCGTTCGGGCCTTTAGTGAAGTTTAGGTTACCATCTTTAGAGGTTAAACCTTGTACCGCACTGTCAGCTTTTGCAAGACTTGCTTTTGTCTTAGCAGACACATCCACAGTGTAAGTGGTTGTGTTGGTGTCGGCATCGTGGTTGTTAGTCACGGTGACATAGTCGCTGCCTGCGTTAGTCACAGAACGTTCAACATCAACGGTATATTCATGACCGCCTGCTGCGTTAATGCCTTCAGTCACAGTCACGTTAGAACGGCCTTCTTTAGCTTTCACGCTGGTTTTCTCAGCAGCGGCTTTCTTCGCAAGGTCGTTTACCGATTTAATTGCATCGTTAATGTTGCCTTTACCGGTTTCACCGATGTTGCTCATGGTAATGTCGCCATTGCCATTCACTGTCGCGTCGCCGCCTAACACATTAACAACGTTTTGAGCCACGTTAGAGACTTTGGTATCCACTTTGTCTAACTGACCTTTGTTCACTGCATCATTTGGATTCACACCGTCAGCAACGTTAGTGATGGTATTACCGCCTGCGTTAATGCCACCTTTCGTTACAGAAGGACCACCGGCGATGGTTACACCATCGTTATTCACGGTAGTATCGCCTGCTTTCACAGAATCCACGTTCAAGTCTTTTGCAGTGGACACTTTGTAGTGTTTACCGCCGTCAGCATTGAGGGATTCTTCCACAACAATGTTGTCGCCTTGTTCTACAGTGGTGTGTTTCTTCGCAGTGTCTGCTGCATTTTTCGCTAAATCGTTAACGTGTTTGATCGCATCGTTAACGTTACCTTTACCGGTTTCGCCGATATTGGTCATGGTAACTTTACCATTGCCATCCACTGCTGCATCACCACCTAACACGTCAGCTACGCCTTTCGCTACATTATGTAACTGACCGCCGTTCACAGCATCTTTGCTGTTTTCTGCGACATCGCCGGCTGCTACGTTAGTGATTTTCTTATCAGCTGCATCAATGCCGTCTTTCTTCACAGAAGGACCGCCTGCGATGGTTAAGCCATCGTTGTTCAATGTGCTGTCACCCGCTTTCACAGAATCCACGGTTAAGTCTTTCTTCAAGCTTAATTTCGGATTCTTCGGATCGCTGTTGTCAACCACCAAGTTTTGTTCACCGTTTGCAACATCCACAGATTTCACTGCGCTGTCAGCCACGCCTTTCACAGCGTCTAACTGACCTTTGTTCACTGCATCATTTGGATTCACACCGTCAGCAACGTTAGTGATGGTATTACCGCCTGCGTTAATGCCACCTTTCGTTACAGAAGGACCACCGGCGATGGTTACACCATCGTTATTCACGGTAGTATCGCCTGCTTTCACAGAATCCACGTTCAAGTCTTTTGCAGTGGACACTTTGTAGTGTTTACCGCCGTCAGCATTGAGGGATTCTTCCACAACAATGTTGTCGCCTTGTTCTACAGTGGTGTGTTTCTTCGCAGTGTCTGCTGCATTTTTCGCTAAATCGTTAACGTGTTTGATCGCATCGTTAACGTTACCTTTACCGGTTTCGCCGATATTGGTCATGGTAACTTTACCATTGCCATCCACTGCTGCATCACCACCTAACACGTCAGCTACGCCTTTCGCTACATTATGTAACTGACCGCCGTTCACAGCATCTTTGCTGTTTTCTGCGACATCGCCGGCTGCTACGTTAGTGATTTTCTTATCAGCTGCATCAATGCCGTCTTTCTTCACAGAAGGACCGCCTGCGATGGTTAAGCCATCGTTGTTCAATGTGCTGTCACCCGCTTTCACAGAATCCACGGTTAAGTCTTTCTTCAAGCTTAATTTCGGATTCTTCGGATCGCTGTTGTCAACCACCAAGTTTTGTTCACCGTTTGCAACATCCACAGATTTCACTGCGCTGTCAGCCACGCCTTTCACAGCGTCTAACTGACCTTTGTTCACCGCATCTTTTGGATCAACGCCGTCAGCAACGTTGGTAATTTTGTTACCATTTGCATTTAAGCCATCGTTGTTGATGTAAGTGTTGCCACCAACATTCACGCCTTTGTCATTTAACACGACTTGGTTTGCACCTTCGCCTGCAGTGACTTCTTTCAAGCTAATGCTGTCTTTAAGCGAGAATTCCACTTGAGCGCCATTTGCGCCGTTGGTTTGTTTCGCTTTCAAGTTTTTACCTGCTTGAAGAGTGACTTTGTTGCCGGCTTTGATTTTTTGATCGTGGCCAGAAGCAGCATCTAATTCACCATCAGTCTTCGCTGTATCGACCACGAAGTGGGTGTTTGCAAGTGCTTCAGCAACGGTGCCTGCAGTCACTAACTTGCCTTTATCTGCCGGTGTTGTTGGTGCTGTGATGTTGCCATTGGCATCCACTAAATCACCGCTGAGTTTAGGCGTTACGGTTACGATGTTGGTGTTCGGATCTTTCACTGCAGTTAATGCATTTTCATCACCGGATTTCACATCTTGTACTGCGGTGTCGGCTTTCGCTTTCACGCCATCCAATTTGGTGTTGGTTGCATGAAGTTGTGAACCGTTCACGGCTTCTTGGCTGGTTGCAGAAACATCACCGGCTTTCACACCGGAGATAACTCTATTACCGGCATCAATACCGCCACGTGTTACGCTTGGGCCGCCTGTGATAGTTAAACCGTTGGTGTTCACTGTGGTATTACCCGCAGTGACGGAAGTGACATCAAGGTCATCTTTTGTCGCCACAGTGTATTCATCACCGCCGGCGGCATTTTTGCCTTTCGTTACTTTCACGTTTTTGCCTTCAACAACAGTGGTGTGTTTCGCTGCAGTTTCTGCTGCAGCTTTCGCTGCATCGTTAACGTGTTTGATCGCATCACCAATGTTACCTTTACCGGTTTCACCGATACCTTTCGCAGGATCAGCTACAGTCACTTTACCTGTCGCAGGATCGATAGCTGCATCCGGACCGATTAAGTCTTTCACATTATTCGCTACGTTGTACAACTGGCTACCGTTAACCGCATCTTTGCTAGCTGCTGTTACTGCACCAGGTGCAACGTTAGTGATTTTCTTATCGTTCGCATTTAAGCCATCTTTGTTGATGTAAGTATTGCCTGCAACATTCACGCCGTTGTTATTTAATACAACTTCGTTCGCGCTGCCTTCACCCACTTTCACTTCTTTCAAGCTAATGCTGTCTTTAAGCGAGAATTCCACTTCTGCGCCATTTGCGCCATTGGTTTGTTTCGCTTTCAAGTTTTTACCTGCTTGAAGAGTGACTTTGTTGCTGG
>NZ_CALIWN010000079.1:0-29784 GCF_938046485.1 uncultured Aggregatibacter sp.
ATTTCGTGCAACAAGTTGCACGCTACGATTCACTAAAAAATAGGCAAGATTGCCAGTTTTCACAAGCTCCTTTAGCACGAATAATTAACCTCGATGTGTAATTCATGATTTCATGCGTAGCGTTCATCTTGATGCACGACCAAATCACGCACAGAACGTTATTTAACCTTTTTGGGCATTCACGATTTCGTGCAACAAGTTGCACGCTACGATTCACTAAAAAATAGGCAAGATTGCCAATTTTCACAAGCTCCTTGAGGAGCTTGTGAAGTAGAGGCGCTTAGCTTAATAGGGGAATTTAAAACCGCACGTTTTACGTGCGGATTGTTATTGATTGAGTAAACGTTGAAGTGATTGATAAATAATTTGCGCTTGTTCATTTGCCAGTGCTGATTTTTTTTCTTCTGAAATCACGACCGCACTTTGTTGTTTATTCAACGCGGCAAGTTGCATTTGATAGCTGCCTTTGCCTAGATTAGGTAATGCTTGCGAGCTAATTTGCTGCCAGGCTTTTTGCGATAATGGTTTGTAATAAAGCTCTCGAATTCCGCGAGCGCTCATGTCTTTTTTGATTTCAAACCCAAGTTTTGGGAGTGTCTCGCCTAATTTTTCCCATGCAGCATCAAACGCTGCGGACAGAATGAGTGCAGTTCTGCCATTGGTATCCGTTGCGATATGCGAGGCGATAGGCGCAGTGGTAGATGCACTCAGATCCTGTTGTTGTTTTTGGTAGGCTGCATTTAATTCGCCGATAAGTTGATTTAGGCGATCAGAGGCATACCGTTGTTTATCCGTAATGGAAGGCGTGTAAATGGTCTCATTGCGTTTCATTTGCAAAACAGAAACCATCAACGCTGCGGCTTGTTCCGTATCGACTTCTTCAATTTGATAGCGAATTTGCGTGTTTTTCAAATCATCGCTTCGCCCGGTGGAAGCCCAATCAGTGAGCAGTTTTCCATTATCTCGTGTGTATTGGATATTTTGCTCTTTGAGTAGGCGTTCAATTTGTTTTAAATTGTAAATCTTTTGCTGATCCGACGTATAGGCAATAAGCGCGCGTTCGCCATCAAATCGTGTAATGGAATCATGAATGATGGCTAAGGGAATAGACGGTGGGCGAATATCGACCTTATCATCTTTGTTCACTTTAATCTGTGGCAATTGATATTCTGTGCTGGCAGTCGGTAACTTAACACCGCCGCTGGCAAGCGGATTAAGGCGAGGTAAGTCCACATTGGATTTTTGGTAGGTATCTCCAGCTTGTTGTTTGCTTTCATTGCTTGCAGAGCAGGCGGTTAGCGTAGAAATCACGGCAACCGTTAATAGCCATTTTTTCATAAATTATCCTTGATTATGACAACTGAAAAGTTAAACGTCTGTTTTGGACAGATAAATCATAAAGGCGTTCAAGGCCTGATGACGGCCTTGAGCGTATATTTTAGCGTAATCCGGCAAAGTTTAATGCATCTAGCACAACAGGTTGGGCGGATTCACTGAGTAGGGTAAGTGGCAAACGCAATGTTGGATCGGCAATCAGACCCAGTTTATAGCATGCCCATTTCACCGGAATTGGGTTGGATTCAATAAATAAGTTTTTGTGTAACGGCATTAAACGTTGGTTAACGGTTTCCGCTTCGCTAAAGTGACCTTGGCGGGCTAAGCGACACATTTCAGCCATGGCTTTGGGGGCAACGTTAGAGGTAACGGAAATAACCCCTTCTGCCCCTAATTTCATGGCTTCTAAACAGGAAGCGTCATCGCCACTAAAGACGAAGAAATCTTTTCCGGCAAGTTGTTTAATCTTTTGCACGCGGCTAATGTCGCCGGTTGCTTCTTTGATGCCAATGATATTCGGAATCGCAGATAATCGCCCCACGGTTTCAGGGAGCAAGTCGCTGCCGGTTCTGCCGGGAACGTTATAAAGAATTTGAGGAATATCCGTGCATTCAGCAATGGCTTTGAAATGTTGATACATACCTTCTTGCGTTGGTTTATTGTAGTAAGGCACGACAGATAAACACCCCACGATGCCACTGTTATTTAATAATTTCGTCATGGTCACAGCTTCGCTGGTAGCGTTGGCACCGGTGCCTGCAATAACCGGAATTCGGCCGGCAGCAAATTCAACGGTTTTTAAGATCACTTTAACATTTTCTTCAATGCTTAATGTCGCTGACTCGCCGGTGGTTCCTACAGAAACGATAGCATCCGTACCGGCTTGAACGTGATATTCAACCAGTTGTTTTAAGTTTTCAAAATCCACTTCGCCATGATTATTCATTGGTGTGACCAAGGCAACGATACTGCCTTGTAGTAAAGGCGCATTTGACATAAAAGCCTCCGATTATTGTTATTCTATTATGCTAATTAAGTATGAAAGATGAGGGCTGCTTGCTAAGGTTCGCTTAAGATCGCTAAAATAGCCATAATTTGCAAGCAATTTTTTTATTTTTTAGAGGAGTTAACCCCGGTGTTAAAGCAATTAAACAGAGGTGATGATGCACCATTATTTACATTATTAAATCAAAATGGTGAGCCGGTTTCTTTAGCGCAATTTCGTGGAAAGAAAGTGCTAGTTTATTTTTATCCGAAAGCCTTAACGCCCGGATGTACAACACAAGCTTGCGGCTTACGTGATAGCAAAGCCGAATTGGATAAATTTAATCTTATTATTTTAGGCATCAGTCCGGATAAGCCACAGAAATTAGCGCAATTTGCCGATAAAAAAGCGTTAAATTTCATGCTATTATCAGATGAAACCCACGAAGTCGCCGAACAATTCGGTGTGTGGGGAGAAAAGAAATTTATGGGACGCACATTTGATGGCATTCATCGCGTCAGTTTTTTAATTGATGAGCAGGGAAAAATTGAACAGGTTTTTGATAAATTCAAAACAACGGATCATCACGACGTGATACTACATTACCTGACTTCGCATGAGTAATAAAATCAAACCATCATTATTAGACTTAACATCAGATTTTGTTTAGACTTGTAACAATTTTTTGACAAACGGAGAAAACAATGTCGTTAAATGGTTCGGATCAAGATCCTTGGAGCAAACCAAAGCAAAACGGGCAATCATCGGAGAATAACACGTCCGACCAAAATGAAGGCCGCTCGAATTGGGATCGTTCTTCCAATTCACAAAAAGACAATCAACAATCCCCACCGGATTTAGAGGATATTTTCAATAATTTATTGAAAAAATTAAGCGGCAAGAGCGGTGCAAATAATACGAATTCATCAAACGCCTTTTCCGGGGGCGTTGGTAAGCTGTTGCCGATTGCCATTGCGGCAGGTGTCATTTTATGGGGAGCTAGCGGTTTTTATACGGTCAAAGAAGCTGAACGTGGGGTTGTCTTGCGTTTAGGGCATTTTCATTCCATTGAACAACCTGGCTTAAACTGGAAACCGACGTTTATTGATCGCGTCATTCCGGTGAACGTGGAACGAGTATTGGAATTAAAAACCCAAGGCGCCATGCTGACGCAAGATGAAAATATGGTCAAAGTCGAAATGACCGTGCAGTATCGTATTCAAGATCCGGCGAAATATTTATTTAGTGCCGTCAACGCCAATGATAGCTTGAATCAAGCGACAGACAGCGCATTGCGTTACGTAATTGGGCACATGACGATGAACGATATTTTAACGACCGGTCGTTCAGTGGTGCGTGAAAATACTTGGAAGGCATTAAATCAGATCATTGAGCCATATAACATGGGATTAGAAGTGATTGATGTGAACTTCCAGTCTGCCCGTCCGCCGGAAGAAGTAAAAGATGCCTTTGACGATGCGATTAAAGCCCAAGAAGACGAGCAGCGTTACATTCGTGAAGCAGAAGCCTATGCTCGTGAGAAAGAGCCGATTGCGCGTGGTAATGCTCAGCGTATTTTGGAAGAGGCGACTGCGTATAAAGATCGTGTCGTCTTAGATGCTAAAGGGGAAGTTGAGCGTTTCCAACCGCTTTTAGCGGAATTTAAAGCGGCACCGGAAGTTTTCCGCGAGCGCTTGTATATTCAATCCATGGAAAAAGTGATGGCGAATACGCCGAAAGTGATGCTAGATAGCGGTAGCGGCAATAATTTAACCGTACTACCGTTGGAGCAATTATTGAAAGGAAAAGTCTCTAACGTTCCTTCAAATAGTCAGAGTGCGAATGAAATACATGAGACACAACAAAGTGCGGTCAATTCCAGCAATGTTTCTCGTCCACACGAACAAACAACAACGCTCAGACCGGTGGAATCAAGAGGAGATAATGGCCGTCAAGGGAGAACTTACTAATGCGTAAATTTGTATTACCGATCATTTTTATTATGATTGCTTTGGTGTATTCCAGCATTGTGGTTGTCACCGAAGGCACGCGAGGCATTATGTTACGCTTTGGCAAAGTACAACGCGATGCCGACAACAAAGTGGCTATTTATACGCCGGGGTTACATTTTAAGATCCCATTTATTGACAACATTAAGGTGCTTGATGCGCGCCTGCAAACCTTAGACGGACAAGCAGATCGCTTTGTGACCGTAGAGAAAAAAGACTTGTTGGTGGATTCCTATGTAAAATGGCGTATTAATGACTTCGGTCGTTTCTTCACCTCTACCGGTGGTGGCGACTATGCACAAGCCGCGAATTTACTGCGTCGTAAAGTCAATGACCGGTTGCGTTCTGAAATTGGTTCACGCACGATCAAAGACATTGTCTCCGGCACACGAGGCGAACTCATGGAAGGGGCGAAAAAGGCGTTAAATAGCGGACAAGACAGCACAGCCGAGCTAGGCATTGAAGTGCTTGATGTGCGAATTAAGCAAATTAACTTGCCGGATGAAGTCTCTTCTTCCATTTATCAACGGATGCGTGCAGAACGTGATGCAGTTGCTCGTGAACACCGTTCGCAAGGTAAAGAAAAAGCCGCATTTATTCAAGCAGACGTGGATCGTAAAGTGACGTTGATTATCGCCAATGCAGAAAAAACTGCCCAAGAATTACGCGGGGAAGGGGATGCCACTGCCGCGAAGATCTTTGCGGAGGCGTTTGGTAGCGAACCGGAATTTTATAGTTTCATTCGTAGCCTTAAAGCCTATGAAAGCAGCTTTGCTAATTCCGATAACTTGTTAATTCTTAAACCGGACAGTGATTTCTTCCGTTTTATGCAATCGCCAAGTAAATAATCAAACATAAAATCGCCGCCCAACATTGTGCAGATACCTCCAAAAATAAAGGGCGGCTTACGTAAATAATAAAAAAGTGCGGTGAGATTTTTGAAAATTTTTCAGAATCTCACCGCACTTTTATTATAGTCAGCCAAAGTCTGACTATAAAAACCATACGCGATGCGTATGGAGTCCTCCCTCGTAGCGTGCAACTTGTTGCACGAATGATTAACCTCGATACGTAATTCACGATTTCATGCGTAGCGTGCATCTTGATGCACGACCAAACCACGCACGGTACGTTATTTAACCCTTTCAGGCATTCATGATTTCGTGCAACAAGTTGCACGCTACGATTTACTAAAATAGTGATATGAATAAAATCCTCGCTGTTTTTTAACCGCACTTTGGCTTTTCTTACTGCCGATAAATGAATTCTATGCTAGAATCCGCACGCAATTTTTTATTACGACAATGTAGGAAAGTATATGAACATTTTAGAGGGGCAGATTGCTGCACCAAATGCAAAAATCGCTGTGGTTATTGGGCGTTTTAACAGCTTTATTAATGAAAGCCTTTTGGAAGGCGCATTGGATGCGTTGAAACGCATCGGTCAAGTAAAAGATGAAAATATTACGTTGGTTCGCGTGCCGGGCGCGTATGAATTGCCATTAGTTGCCCGTCGATTAGCGGAAAGCAAAAAATTTGATGCCATCGTTGCATTAGGCACGGTGATTCGTGGTGGCACAGCACACTTTGAATATGTGGCAGGCGAAGCCAGCAGTGGTTTAGGCAAAGTGGCGATGGAATCTGACATTCCGGTGGCATTTGGCGTATTGACGACAGAAAACATTGAACAAGCCATTGAACGTGCCGGTACAAAAGCCGGTAATAAAGGCGCAGAGGCCGCATTGGTTGCGTTAGAAATGGTGAATCTTTTAAATCAAATTCAGGCGGTGTAACTTACGATGACCGAACAAGTGAAAAAAATTTCTCCTCGTCGCCGTGCCCGTGAATGTGCCGTACAAGCCCTATATTCTTGGGCAATTTCGCAGAACTCACCGGAAATCATCGAACTTAACTTCATGACCGAACAAGACATGAAGGGCGTAGATACCCCGTATTTCCGTAAATTATTTCGCCAAACCGTAGAGAATGTAGAGGCGGTGGAACGTACCATGCAAGGCTATTTGGATCGTAGTTTAGCGGAATTAGATCCGGTTGAGAAAGCCGTTTTGCGTTTAGCGGTGTATGAGCTGCAATTTGAGGTGGATGTGCCGTATAAAGTGGTAATCAACGAGGCGATTGAAGTTGCCAAAGTGTTCGGTGCAGACGAAAGTCATAAATACATTAATGGTGTATTGGATAAAATTGCACCACTCGTACGACGTTAATTTTCATTGAGACAGGGAGGCGCAATGAGAGAAGGGGAGTTTGATATTATTCAACGTTATTTTACTGCCTCTAAGCGTGCGCCTCGCAAAGATGTCCTCCTTTCGGTCGGTGATGATTGTGCCGTTACCGAACTGAATCGAAATCAACACCTCGCCATTACAACAGACACGATGGTTGAAGGCGTGCATTTTTTACCGAGTATCCGACCTGCGGATTTGGCTTATAAAGCCGTGGCGAGTAATTTGAGTGATCTTGCGGCGATGGGCGCAGAACCGGCTTGGATGTCCTTAGCCTTGACGATACCCAATATCGATCATGCATGGTTGACGGAATTTAGTGAGAGTTTTTTTTCGATTCTCGATCACTATAACGTGGATCTCATTGGCGGAGATACGACCAAAGGCCCGTTAAGCATTACCATTACCGCGCAAGGCATTATTGCGAAAGATAAAGCACTGTGTCGCCACAATGCCAATGTTGGCGATTGGATCTATGTATCCGGCACCTTGGGCGATAGTGCAGGCGGATTGTCTTATTTATTGCAAGGTAAAAGTGCGGTGAATGCTGCACAAGAATTTCTGATTCATCGTCATCTGCGTCCAACGCCGAGAGTGTTGCTGGGCATGGCGCTTTCTTTAACACGCTTAGCCAGTTCAGCGATTGATATTTCTGATGGTTGTGTGGCGGATTTGACGCACATTTTAGAACGTAGCCAATGTGGTGCGGTAATTGAGTTAGATAAATTGCCGCTATCGGCTGAATTAGTCAGTGAATTTGGTTTGGCACAGGCGGAACAATATGCTTTGAGTGGCGGCGAAGATTACGAACTTTGTTTTACTGTGCCGGATAGCAACAAAGCCAAATTAGCTAAGGCATTGGCGCATATTGGCGTGAACTATACTTGCATTGGACAAATTCGTGCGATTCACCCTAAAAATAAAAATCGCATTCAATTCCAACGCCATGGTCAACGGGTAGAAGTCGAATTCGCTGGCGGTTTCGATCATTTTAAATAGGTCTTTAATTATGACTGCACCACAAAATCCCCTTGAACGGGTGACATTGCGTAATCCTATTCATTTTCTCGCATTGGGTTTCGGCTCCGGTTTATTGCATCCGGCGCCCGGTACTTGGGGCAGTCTGGTGGGCGTGATCGTTGGCGCATTATTATTGCCTTGGCTTGGTTCAAAAACGTTTTTTATCTTGACCGCACTTTGTTTCTTTCTCGGCATTTGGTTATGTGAACGCACCAGCCACGACATGGGCGTACACGATCATGGCAGCATTGTGTGGGATGAAATTGTCGCCGTTTTCTTGGTGTTGTTAGCCGTGCCGCACGTGTCCTTATTTTGGTGCACCATTGCGTTTGTGACCTTCCGCCTGTTTGATATTTTAAAACCTTATCCGATTCGCTATTTTGATGAGAAACTCACCAATGGCTTCGGCATTATGGTGGATGATATTTTGGCGGCAGGTTATAGCATTCTCGTCATTCTTGCCTTAGCGCATTTTATCTAGCCACATCATGTTACATTTAATGTTCGTCCATTTAGTGGGATTACTTTCGCCCGGCCCTGATTTCTTTTATGTCAGCCGAGCTGCGGCAATACATTCCCGGCGAACGGCAATTTATGGTGTGATTGGCATTACGATTGGTGTCACCATTTGGGCGACGGCTGCAGTGTTAGGTTTAGCGATTGTGTTTAAAACGATACCAGCGTTGCAGGGCATTGTCATGGCATTGGGCGGTAGCTATTTGTTTTATCTGGGTGTGAAAATGGCTCGAGTCACAACCAATGCGGTATTTGATGAAACCAATTTGGTACAAAACACGGCGTCTAAAAATGAAATCATCAAAGGTTTGTTGGTGAATTTATCCAATGCCAAAGTGGTGATTTATTTCAGTAGCGTGATGTCTTTTGTCCTCGTCAACATCACTGAAACGCGGCAAATGTTGACCGCACTTTTGATTATCACGATAGAAACCTTTGTTTATTTCTATGTGATTTCCCTCTTATTTTCGCGTCCCTTTGCAAAACGTTTCTATAGCCGATATAGTCGCTATATAGACAACGCGTCAGGCGTGATTTTTATTCTGTTCGGCGCCTATTTAATTTACAGTGGTGCGTTGAATATCATGAGTTAGTTTAAATCGGAGAAGATTATGGCTTTAAGAATTGCAATCGTAGGCGCAGGCGGACGCATGGGGCGCCAGTTGATTCAAGCAGTACAGAACGCAGAAGGCGTGGTATTAGGTGCGGCATTTGAGCGTAAAGGTTCCTCATTGGTGGGGGCAGATGCCGGTGAGTTGGCGGGTATTGGTCTCTTAGGCATTCAGGTGGGCGATGATTTAAATGCCGTCAAAGAACAATTTGATGTGCTTATTGATTTCACCCGTCCGGAAGGCACCTTAGAACATTTGGCGTTTTGTGTGGCGAATCAGAAAAACATCGTTATCGGCACAACAGGTTTTGATGACGCGGGCAAAGCCGCGATTAAAGCTGCTTCGGAGCATATTGGTGTTGTGTTTGCCTCTAACTTCAGCGTGGGCGTGAATCTGGTGTTCAAATTATTGGAAAAAGCCGCCAAAGTGATGGGCGATTATTGCGACATCGAAATCATTGAAGCACACCATCGTCATAAAGTGGACGCACCGTCCGGCACTGCACTTTCCATGGGCGAGCACATCGCTAAAACGCTAGGACGTGATTTGAAAACCCACGGCGTATTTTGCCGTGATGGCATTATCGGTGAGCGCAAACGAGATGAAATCGGTTTTTCAACGATCCGCGCTTCTGATGTAGTTGGCGAACATAGCGTTTGGTTTGCCGACATCGGAGAACGCGTTGAAATTGCTCACAAAGCTTCCAGCCGTATGACCTTTGCGAACGGCGCCGTGCGTGCGGCGAAATGGCTTGAAGGAAAAGACCAAGGCTTGTTTGATATGACGGATGTGTTGGACTTAAATAATTTATAAGCTAAGAAAAAAAACGCATAATTGAACCGCACTTTGAGAATTTTGAGAGAATGGCTTCACTTGAAAGAAGGGCTTAAAGTGCGGTCGTTTTCCTCGGCGTTTTTACTGCGCCATCTTTTTCGCCGTCTTCAAAAATCCTTGAGCTGAATTGTAAATTTCCGCTTTGCCTTGGGCATTGAGAATCAGATCGGACATTTCACGGAAGGCGCCTTTGCCACCGCCTAAGCCTAAGGTGTAATCGGCGCAGTTTTTGACGTATTCAGGGGCATCGGCAACCGCGAAGGAAAGTCCACACACAGCAAAGGCAGGGAGATCAACGCTGTCATCGCCAATGTAAGCCGTTTGCTCCGGTGCAACACCGGCTTGGCGGCATAATCCAAAACAGGCGCTTTCTTTTTCCAGTTTGCCTAAAAAAGCGAGTTTAATGCCTAAATCGGCAATGCGTTTGCGCAAAATTGCCGAATCACGTCCGGATAACACGGCGACTTGAATGCCGGCTTCCATCAACATCCGAATACCTAAACCATCGCGCACATGGAAACTTTTGAGCGCTTCGCCGTTAGCATCGTAGTGCAGTAAACCGTCTGTTAATACGCCATCCACGTCGGTGATAACGAATTTCACCTGTTTTAATTTTTCTTGTAATTCTGTTGTCATTAGCTTGAGAACTCCACTAATCCCACCACATTTTGCGCATCATCCACCACAACCAAAGAATGAATTTTGTGCGCTTTCATATAATTTTCCGCTTCAGACAAATAGGTATCCTGATGAATGGTTTTTGGATGAGAGGTCATCAATTCCTGTGCGGTTTTGCTTAGTGTGTTGGCACCGTTGGCCGTTAATGCACGACGAATATCACCATCGGTGATGATGCCACGTAATTGCTGTTGCTCCATCACCAACGCTACGCCCATACGACCTTCGTTCATAATGGTTAAGCAATCAGTGAATGAGGTATTCAACGTAGCGATCGGTAAGCGGGTTTGCATTTGATCTTTGACACGACATAACAAACGGCGACCTAAGCTGCCACCCGGATGGAATTTTGCAAAATCTTCCGGTTGGAAATCGCGGGCACGAATTAAACAAACAGCCAATGCATCACCTAATGCCATGGTCACAACCACGGAAGTGGTCGGGGCAAGATTATTCGGGCAGACTTCTCGTTCTACGCTAATGTCCAACACATAATCTGCATGGCGCGCTAACGTAGAATTTTTATTAGAAGTGAGCGCAATGATTTTGTTGCCGAAGTTTTTTAGGCTTGGAATGAGTTTGTTGACATCATCAGTTTCGCCGCTGTAGGAAATGAGCATCACCACATCAATGGGTTTCAGCATACCTAAATCGCCGTGAAAGGCTTCCGTAGGATGCAGGAAAAAACTCGGTGTGCCGGTGGAGGCAAAGGTAGCGACCATTTTTTTGCCCACTAAACCGGATTTTCCGATACCACCGATCACTAAGCGTCCTTTGCAATTTAGAATTAAATCGACGACCTGTGTGAAAGTGTCGTCTAATTTTTCGCTGAGTTGACCGAGGGCTTTTTCTTCAACGCCCAGTGTTTCTCGGGCAATTTGTAAATAATCCATTGAAGTTTCCTTATTGGCACAAAAGTGCGGTGTTTTTTTAGGCCTGTTTTTGTGGCGTTCATTTTAGCCCAACTTTTTACTTAACACTATATTTCACCTTGAATTTAAGCTATACTGCGCGCCTGAGTTGGTCAGGCAATCGCCGGTCTATTGAAGCCTCTAACATCGCGAAAGCGTAAACTGGGGGACAAGTAGGCGGGAGGAAAGTCCGGGCTACACAGGGCAGAGTGCCGGATAACGTCCGGGAGGCGAGAGCCTACGACAAGTGCAGCAGAGAGCAAACCGCCGATGGCCCGCAAGGGATCAGGTAAGGGTGAAAGGGTGCGGTAAGAGCGCACCGTGCCGCCGGTAACGGTTGGTAGCAGGGTAAACTCCACTCGTAGCAAGACCAAATAGGAATCCAATGAATGGCCCGTTCAGGATTCGGGTAGGTTGCTTGAGCGTATGTGTAAATATGCGCCTAGATGAATGATTGTCCATGACAGAACCCGGCTTATCGACCAACTCCCTTTTTCTTTTCAAAAAACATCGTCAAAATCCACCGCACTTTTCTCTTTTTCCAATAAAACAACATTTTTTCTCATTGAATTCATTGGCATACTTGATTTTCCTTTTTTTGTCGCCATTATAGCCAAGCGTGTTTTTATTACTGTTTCATTTAGGAGTTTTTCATCGATGATGCGCATTTTACTTTTCCTTGCCACCAACATGGCAGTATTGTTGGTTTTTAACATCATTTTATCGTTAACCGGCATTCAATCTCGTGATGCGAGCGGTTTAATGCTGTTTGCCGCATTATTTGGTTTTGCGGGTTCTATTATTTCTCTATTGATGTCCAAGACCATGGCAATTCGTTCTGTGGGTGCTGAAGTGATTCAACAACCGCGCAATGAAACAGAACGTTGGTTATTGGACACTGTATATTCACAAGCGGATCGTGCAGGTTTACCGCGCCCGGAAGTCGCGATTTACCATTCTGCGGATGTGAATGCGTTTGCCACCGGCGCAAGCAAAAACAATTCATTAGTGGCGGTGAGTACCGGATTGTTAAATAAAATGACCCGTGGCGAAGCCGAAGCAGTCTTAGCGCACGAAGTGAGCCACATTAAAAACGGCGATATGGTGACCATGGCGTTATTGCAAGGTGTGCTGAATACTTTCGTGATTTTCTTATCACGTATCATTGCAAACGTGGTGGCGAACTCCCGCAATCAGGGCAGTGAAAGTTCGAGCAATTCCGGGATCTATTTCTTAGTTTCGATGGTGCTTGAAATCGTATTTGGTTTCTTGGCAAGCATGATCGCCATGTGGTTCTCCCGCCAACGCGAATTCAGAGCAGATGCGGGTTCAGCGAATTTAGTGGGTAAGCAAAAAATGATTGATGCGCTAAAACGCTTACAAAACTTGCATGAGCCGGAAGAGCTGGAAGGTTCCACCTTGGCAGCATTTGCCATTAACGGTAAACGTGGTGGCGGCTTAACAGAATTGTTCTTAAGCCACCCGCCGTTGGAAAAACGGATTGAAGCATTGCAACAATTACCTTAAGTAAAATTTATCTTTAATAAATAGAGGCTTTTTTAAGCCTCTATTTTTTTATCCAAAGAAAATGGCTGAAAAGTTTCAGTCGAAAGGCAAACGGAAGAATAAAGTGCGGTCATTTTTCTCGATAAATCTTCGTTTTATTACAGAATAATTTCCGCGGTCATAGATAAATTGCGTGATTTTCTAAACAGTTAGTATTATTATTGACAAAATTTTAGATAAATTAATCATCACAGAGGATATTTATGCAGCATCTTAAAGAGCTTGTGGATAAAGCAAGACATGCCATAGACAACATTGAAGATAAAAGCCTTGCAGCGCTTGATGAAATTCGCGTGGAATATTTTGGTAAGAAGGGTCATTTTACCCAATTAATGCAAGAATTGCGCAATGTGGCGGCGGAAGAACGTCCGGCAATGGGCGCGAAAATTAACGAAGCTAAACAAGCGGCATTAGATTTCTTAAATGCGAAAAAAGCAGAATGGGAACAAGCTCTATTAAATGCACAATTAGAAAATGAACGTATTGATGTGAGTTTACCGGGACGCAAAGTGGAAATGGGCTGTTTACATCCGGTTTCTATTACCATTGAGCGCGTGACCAAATTCTTCTCTGAACTCGGGTTTTCTGTGGAATCCGGCCCTGAAATCGAAAGCGATTATTACAATTTTGATGCCTTAAATATTCCTAAACATCACCCGGCGCGTGCCGATCACGATACGTTCTGGTTTAATCCTGAATTATTGTTAAGAACGCAAACTTCCGGTGTGCAAATTCGCACCATGCAAAAACAACAACCGCCAATTCGCATTATGGCGCCGGGGCGCGTGTATCGTAACGATTACGACCAAACCCACACGCCAATGTTCCATCAAATCGAATTATTGTATGTGGATAAACACGCCAATTTCACTGAATTAAAAGGCTTACTGCACGATTTCTTACGCGCTTTCTTTGAAGAAGACTTGCAAGTGCGTTTCCGTCCGTCTTACTTCCCATTCACCGAACCTTCTGCCGAAGTGGATGTCATGGGTAAAAACGGTAAATGGTTAGAAGTGTTGGGTTGCGGCATGGTACACCCAAATGTTTTACGCAATGTTGGTATTGACCCAAATGAATACTCTGGCTTCGCAGTGGGCATGGGGGTAGAGCGTTTAACCATGTTACGCTACAACGTCACAGATTTACGTTCATTCTTCGAGAATGATTTACGCTTTTTGAAACAGTTTAAATAATTTTGAGTGAGAGATAAGTATGAAATTTAGTGAACAATGGGTACGCGAATGGGTTAATCCGGCGATTTCTACGGAACAACTTTGCGAACAAATTACCATGTTAGGCTTGGAAGTTGACGGAGTGGAAAAAGTGGCCGGTGATTTCACGGGTGTTGTGGTGGGCGAAGTGGTGGAATGCGCTCAACATCCTGATGCCGATAAATTACGCGTAACCAAAGTGAATGTGGGCGGCGAGCGTTTGTTAGACATCGTGTGTGGTGCACCGAATTGCCGTCAAGGATTAAAAGTCGCTTGTGCCGTAGAGGGCGCTGAATTACCGGGCGATTTCAAAATCAAGAAAACCAAATTACGCGGACAACCTTCCGAAGGCATGCTTTGCTCATTCAGCGAATTGGGTATTGAATCTGATGCCAATGGCATTATCGAATTGCCACAAGATGCGCCTATCGGTACCAATCTACGCGATTATTTAACATTAGACGACAGCGCTATCGAAATCAGCTTAACGCCAAACCGTGCGGACTGTTTAAGCATAGCCGGTGTGGCGCGTGAATTGGCTGTGGTGAATAAACTTCACGAAAATCCACCGCACTTTGATGTGGTTAAACCGACCATCGCCGATAAAGTACAAATTGATGTTCAAGCTGCCGAAGCCTGCCCGCGTTATTTATTACGTGTGATTAAGAATGTCAACGTTAAAGCGCAATCACCAATGTGGTTACAAGAAAAATTGCGCCGTTGCGATATTCGTTCTATCGATCCCATTGTGGATGTCACGAACTATATTTTGCTTGAACTCGGTCAACCAATGCATGCTTTTGATATGGCAAAAGTGGCACAACCGGTACAAGTTCGTATGGCGAAAGAAAATGAAGAGCTTGTATTGTTAGATGGCACTACAGCGAAACTTCAACCGAACACTTTAGTGATTGCGGACCAAAATGGTGCATTGGCAATGGCGGGGATCTTCGGTGGTGAAGCCAGTGGTGTGAATGTAGAAAACACAAAAGATGTGATTTTAGAAGCAGCATTTTTTGCGCCATTAGCGATTACCGGTCGCGCACGTCAATATGGTTTGCATACAGATTCTTCTCATCGTTTTGAGCGTGGTGTGGATTTCGAATTGCCACGCAAAGCAATGGAAAGAGCGACCGCACTTTTATTAGAGATTTGCGGTGGTGAAGCCGGTGAAATTTGTGAAGTGACGAATGAAGCCCATTTACCAAAACGTCAACAAGTCACATTACAACGTCACAAATTAGATGCGTTACTTGGGCATCATATTGAAACAGAAACGGTAACCGATATCTTACAACGCCTTGGTTTACAGGTTTCTTACGCCAACGACAGTTGGACGGCGGTTGCGCCATCTTGGCGTTTTGATATTGAAATCGAAGAAGATTTAATTGAAGAAGTGGCGCGTATTTATGGTTATAACAGCATTCCAAATAATGCACCGTTAGCGCATTTGCGCATGCGTGAGCATAGCGAATCGGATATTGAATTATCGCGAATCAAAGCAGCATTAGTAAGTTGCGATTTTTATGAAGCCATTACTTATAGCTTTGTCGATCCGAAAATTCAAAGTTTGTTACATCCGGAAATTAAGCCGCTTATTCTACCGAACCCAATTTCTGTTGAAATGTCCGCGATGCGCGTTTCGCTATTAACCGGATTGTTAGGTGCAGTAAGTTATAACCAAAATCGTCAACAAAATCGTGTGCGTTTGTTTGAATTTGGTTTACGTTTTATACCGGATGAAAAAGCCGAATTCGGTATACGCCAAGAACAAGTTTTTGCAGCAGTAATGACCGGTTCGAAAGCAAATGAACACTGGAGCGAAAAAGCAGCACCTGCCGACTTCTATGATTTAAAAGGTTATATTGAAAACTTACTTTCATTAAGTTCTGCTGGAAATCGCGCAAAATTTGTAGCAAAATCATACACAGCGTTACATCCGGGACAATCTGCTGCGATTATGCTAGACGGTGAAGAAATTGGTTTTATCGGTCAACTTCATCCGATGATTGCACAAAAAATTGGTATCAATGGCAAGGCATTTGTGTGTGAAATTTCCATTGCGCCTATTTCTCGTCGTGATATTGCGAAAGCAAAAGAAATTTCCCGCTTCCCGGCGAACCGTCGTGATTTAGCTCTTGTGGTTGCAGATAGTGTTGCGGCAGACGATGTATTAGACGCTTGTCGTGTTGCAGGCGGTGATAAATTAACGCAAGTAAATTTATTTGACGTTTACCAAGGTAGTGGCGTCGCAGAAGGTCATAAGAGCTTAGCGATAAGCCTCGTAATTCAAGACAATGAAAAAACCCTTGAAGAAGATGAAATTAACGCAGTAATTTCAGCGGTATTATCTGAGTTAAAACAACGTTTTAATGCTTACTTGAGAGATTAAACTATGACATTAACTAAAGTAGAACTCGCCGAGAATCTGATTGAGAAATTTCATTTCAGCAAACGCGAAGCCAAGGATTTGGTCGAAAGTTTCTTTGAAGAAATTCGCGTTGCGTTAGAAACAGGGAATGATGTGAAATTATCCGGATTTGGTAATTTTGAGTTGCGCGATAAAGCCTCTCGCCCGGGACGGAATCCAAAAACCGGTGAAAGCGTGCCGGTTTCTGCCCGCCGTGTTGTGGTATTTAAACCGGGACAAAAATTGCGCAATCGGGTCGAAAAAGTTAAACCGAAAGCCTAATCAATATAAGCTATCAATAATCCTCTTGTTGATAGCTTTTTAGTTTGAGATCACTCATCAATGCGTATTTTAAAATCTTTAGTGTTTTGCGGTTGCGTACTGGCGTTAAGTGCCTGTTCCGGCAGCGGCTATCAGTCTTCAAAGCTTAATTACAAAGGGCAAATTAACGATCCCATCATGGCGATTGCTTTATTAAGCGAACAACAACATGAATGGGCGGGAA
The DNA here is from genome assembly GCF_938046485.1 of uncultured Aggregatibacter sp. Classification (NCBI taxonomy): domain Bacteria; kingdom Pseudomonadati; phylum Pseudomonadota; class Gammaproteobacteria; order Pasteurellales; family Pasteurellaceae; genus Aggregatibacter; species uncultured Aggregatibacter sp. The sequence goes on from NZ_CALIWN010000079.1 coordinate 16,834, forward strand.
CGCCTTATGTGCTTGGTGGACGGGGGCGTAAGGGCGTGGATTGTTCCGGTTTTGTACAGACCACGTTTTTCGATCGCTTTGGCATAAAATTGCCTCGTCAAACTAAAGAGCAAGCCAATTATGGGCAATATATCGAAAAAGAAGATATTCAAACCGGAGATTTGGTTTTCTTTAAAACCGGGCGTGGGCCAAATGGCTATCATGTCGGCATTTATGTCAAAGAAGACAAATTCTTGCACGCCTCAACAAAAGGCGGAGTGGTTTATTCTTCCTTAAACAGTGATTACTGGCGAAAAACCTATTGGCAAGCGAGACGAATCTAAAATACCGCTTTTCTCACCAGCGCGAACAGATCAGGGCGAACAGCTCTTCGTCGTAAGACTCGCCATGTTTATATCACAAGAAAGTAGTACAACATGAAATTTATTATCAAATTATTTCCTGAAATTATGATTAAAAGCGAATCCGTGCGGAAACGGTTCGTGAAAATTCTGACCAGCAATATCCGTAATGTGTTGACAAAAAATGATGATACAGTCGCGGTAATAAAGCATTGGGATTACATCGAAGTGCGGTCGAAAATTGACGCAAATTTACCGATGCTTATCGAGCAATTACAACGCATTCCGGGCATTCACCATTTTCTGCAAGTGGAAGAGAAGCCCTTCGCGAACTTGCATGAGATTTTTGAGCAAACACTGTCAGACGTGGCATCCCAATTAGAAAATAAGACTTTTTGCGTACGTGTGAAACGTAAAGGCAAACATGAATTTAATTCACTGGAAGCCGAGCGTTACATCGGTGGCGGATTGAATCAACATATTGCCAGCGCCAAAGTGCAACTGAAAAATCCGGATGTGACGGTGCGTATTGAAATTGAAGACGACAAAATGATGTTGGTTCGCGCTCGTTATGAAGGTATCGGCGGTTATCCGATTGGCACGCAGGAAGATGTGTTGTCACTCATTTCCGGCGGGTTTGACTCCGGCGTGTCTAGTTATATGCTGTTACGCCGTGGTTCTCGTGTGCATTATTGCTTCTTTAATTTAGGCGGTGCGGCACACGAAATTGGCGTAAAACAAATGGCGTATCACATTTGGCAACGTTACGGCAGTTCCCACAAAGTGCGTTTCGTGGCGATCAATTTTGAAGGCGTGGTGGGTGAGATCCTGGAAAACGTGGATAACGGGCAAATGGGCGTGGTGCTTAAACGGATGATGGTGCGGGCGGCGTCCAAAATTGCGCAACGTTTTGACATTCAAGCGATTGTGACAGGGGAGGCGCTAGGACAGGTTTCCAGTCAAACCTTAACCAATTTGCGTTTAATTGATGAAGCTGCCGACGTGTTGGTATTACGCCCGTTAATTACACACGACAAAGAACAAATTATCGCCATGGCAAAACATATCGGCACCGATGATATTGCCAAATCCATGCCGGAATTTTGCGGTGTGATTTCCAAAAATCCGACAGTGAAAGCGATAAAAGCGAAAATTGAACAAGAAGAAGGCAATTTCAATTTTGCCGTGTTGGAAAGTGCGGTGGAAAATGCGCAATATTTAGATATTCGCCAAATTGCCGAGCAAACGGAGAAAGACGTCGTTTCCGTGAATGCCGTGTCTGTGTTGGGTGAAAATGATGTGATCATCGATATACGTAGCCCGGAAGAAATTGATGAAAACCCGTTGCACATTGAAAATCAAGCAATGATTTTGCTGCCATTCTATAAACTTTCCAGTCAATTTGCCGAGTTGGATCAAAGCAAGAATTATGTGCTGTATTGTGAGCGTGGCGTAATGAGCAAATTGCAGGCGCTGTATTTGAAAGAAAGTGGATTTAATAACGTGAGTGTGTTTAAAAAATCACGTTAAAATCGACCGCACTTTAAAGGATGGCGGGATACTGATGAGATATTATCATGCCTATCCCGTCGATAAATACAAAAAACGCTTGAGAATTATGTTAAAACCGCTTTTCTTCACTGCGCTTTTCTTTCCGACTTTGGTCATGGCGCAGTCTTATATTGTCTATGATTTTACCAATAACCGAATGCTGGAAACTCACCAACCAAACAGCGTGCAACCTATCGCCTCTGTGACAAAGTTGATGACCGCGATTGTCTTTCTAGAACATAATCGAAATGCGCGTTGCACAACGTCCATTACCGGTGAGGATATCGACCATATCAAAGGCACGCACACGACCTTACCCAAAGGCACTCCCATCGCCTGTCATGAATTATTAAAAGCCATGTTGGTGCATTCTGATAATTACGCCGCTCATGCATTATCCCGTTCAGCAGGTATGAGCCGTGTGCAATTTATTCAAAAAATGAATGAAAAGGCACGAACATTGGGTATGACATCCACTCATTTTAGCGACAGTTCCGGGTTATCTACCGGCAATGTGTCCAGCGCGTTGGATTTAGTCAAATTGGCTAAATATTCGCTGAATAAAGCCGAAATTAACTACCTTTCCAACCTTTCCTCAACCCATATCAACACGGGAAAGCGCCGTGTTTTTGTGAAAAATACCAACAAATTGGTGCGGGATGAAATATTCAGTGCGGCAGTGAATAAAACCGGTTACATCCGCGAATCAGGATACAATTTGGTATTCGTCAATAAAGTGCCTTGTAATCAAGCCATCATTGGTGTGATAAGCCTGAATAACGCCTCTTCCGCTTCGCGTTCTAATTTCACCAAGAATAAACTGGAAAAATACGGCTGCACCGCATTAAATAATAAAGTGCTCAGTGATTTTGTTGAGGATGTGCAATACGAAGAAGGCTATGATGAAGAAGGGATGGACGCTTTGATCAAAAAGGTGACGGAATAATCAGCATTGATCTGCTGAGTGGTGAAAACGTGGCTTTTTTTGACCGCACTTTCCATTTTCAAGCTGTTAGAAAAAGCAAATTCCTGTATAATTCCCGCAATTTTTTGTTGAAATTAACCTGTTGTGAGATCCCTCATGCTTGACACATCACAAACCATTCCTGAACTGGTCTCTTGGGCGAAAGAACGTGAATTTTCTTTAAATTTACCGACAGAACGATTGGCATTTCTATTGGCGATTGCCATCTATAATAATGAACGTTTTGACGGCGAAATGTTAGAAGCTGATTTAATTGATATTTTCCGACACATTTCGAATGCCTTTGACCAATCTCAAGAAACCATCACGGTTCGCGCGAATAACACCATTAATGAATTAGTTAAACAACGTTTTCTTAACCGTTTTAGCAGTGAATTTACCGAAGGATTGGCAATTTATCGCTTAACGCCGTTGGGTGTTGGTGTCTCTGATTATTACATTCGTCAACGTGAATTTTCTGCTTTACGTCTTTCTGTTCAACTTTCCATTGTGGCCGATGAAATTCAACGTGCGTCTGAGGCTGCCGAAGAAGATGGCGATGAGCATTATTGGCGTCGCAATGTGTTTGCGCCGTTGAAATATTCCGTTGCAGAAATTTTTGACAGCATTGATTTATCACAACGTGTAATGGATGAACATCAACAAAGCATTAAAGAAGATATCGCCGCCCTGTTAACCAAAGATTGGCAAGCGGCGATTTCCAGCTGTGAGCATTTATTGGATGAAACGTCCGGCAATTTACGGGAACTTCAAGACACCTTAAATGCTGCCGGTGATAAATTACAGGCGCAGTTATTGCGTATTCAAGATTGTGTGATCGGTCGCCAAGAATTGTATTTTATCGAACAATTAATCATTGATTTACAAGCCAAGCTAGACCGTATTATCAGTTGGGGACAACAAGCTATCGACTTGTGGATCGGCTACGACCGCCACGTGCATAAATTTATCCGTACCGCCATTGATATGGATAAAAATCGTGTCTTTTCCCAACGTTTACGCAATTCTATTCATCATTATTTCGACAACCCTTGGTTCTTGTGGACAGCGCAAGCAGAGCGTTTAGTTGATTTGCGCGATGAGGAATTAGCACTACGCGAAGAAGATGCCTTGGGCGAATTGCCGGAAGAACTGCAATTTGAATCTTTAGCCGATATTCGCGAAAAAATCGTCGAACACATGCAAGGCTTGTTAATTGATTACCGCGAACAAAATCTCCCGATTAATTTAAGTTTAGTGTTGAAGCAACAATTAGAAAATTATCCATTGGCACAACATTTTGATGTGGCGCGAATTATCGTGGATCAGGCTGTGCGTTTAGGCATTGCCGGCGATGACTTGGCAGGTATCTATCCACACTGGGCAGAAATTAACGATTACGGTGCCGAAGTTCAGGCGCATATTATTGATAAATATTAAAAGTGCGGTCGAAAATCCACGCGTTTTTTGAGTCGTATCTATCGCACGAATAAGACAATAACAGAGCAATTCAGTTAGAGAAAAAAATAATGACAGACAACCTTCAAGATGTAATTTCCCCAAAATTGGCAGCTGCCATTGCCAATCCGTTATTTCCTGCTGTGGACAGCCAGTTGCGTTCCGGTAAGCATATTAGTACGGAACATTTGGATAACCACGCCTTTTTACTTGATTTTCAAACGGAACTGGATCTGTTCTATCGTCGTTATAACGTGGAACTGATTCGTGCGCCGGAAGGTTTTTTCTATTTACGTCCGAAAGCAACAACACTCATAGCCCGTTCTGTGTTAACTGAATTGGAAATGTTAGTGGGTAAGGTGTTGTGTTATTTGTATTTAAGTCCGGAGCGTTTAGCACAGCAGGGGATTTTCAGTACGCAGGAAGTGTATGACGAATTGCTGAATTTAGCGGATGAAGGCAAGTTACTGAAAGCGGTGAATCAACGTTCCAGTGGTTCCGATTTGGATAAACAAAAATTAGCAGAAAAAGTGCGTGCGGCAATTGGTCGTTTACGCCGTTTAGGCATGATTTATACCGTAGGCGAACCGAACAGCGGCAAATTCACGATTTCCGAATCCGTATTCCGTTTTGGCGCAGAAGTGCGTGCCGGAGATGATCCGATTGAAGCACAATTACGCTTAATTCGCGATGGGGAAGCGGCAACGCCACAATCTTTACAGCAAGAAAAAGCCGCATTACAAAATAGTTCAGAAAACAGCGAGAACGATGCTGACGTTGAAGACGAATTCGTAGAAGAGGAACAAGAATAATGACTGAAGAATTATCTCTGGAAAATGAAGTAATGGATACGGTATCCTCTGATGTAGCGCCGGTTATCTTTAACCAAAACAGTGGAGTAGAACGCGGTAAATTCCGTTCTTTAACACTCATCAACTGGAACGGTTTCTTCGCCCGTACCTTTGATTTAGACGAATTGGTGACCACACTTTCCGGTGGTAATGGTGCCGGTAAATCTACGACCATGGCCGGATTTGTGACAGCGTTGATTCCGGACTTAACCTTATTGCACTTCCGTAACACTACGGAAGCCGGTGCCACAAGCGGTTCTCGTGATAAAGGGCTGCACGGTAAATTGCGTCCGGGCGTGTGTTACGCGGCGTTGGATACCATCAACTCCCGTCATCAACGGATTATTGTGGGTGTTCGTCTGCAACAAGTGGCAGGCCGTGATAAAAAAGTGGATTTAAAAACCTTTTCTATTCAAGGCGTAGAATTGTCTGTCAATCCGACCGCACTTTTCACCGAAACCATTAACGAACGTCAAGCGCGCGTACTGACCTTAAATGAATTAAAAGACAAAGTTGAACAGGGCGGCGCCCAATTTAAACAATATCATTCCATCACCGATTACCACGGCATGATGTTTGATTTGGGAATTATTCCGAAACGTTTGCGTTCATCTTCCGACCGTAGCAAATTCTATAAACTTATCGAAGCCTCTTTATACGGCGGTATTTCCAGCGCCATTACCCGTTCCTTGCGGGATTATTTATTGCCGGAAAACTTAGGCGTGAAAAAAGCCTTCCAAGACATGGAAAGTGCTTTGCGTGAAAACCGTATGACGTTGGAAGCGATTAAAGTGACCCAAGCGGATCGCGATTTATTCAAACATTTAATCACCGAATCCACCAATTATGTGGCGGCGGATTATATGCGAAATGCCAATGAGCGTCGTGGCAACATTGAAACCGCATTAAATTTCCGTCAGGAGTGGTATAAAGCCAAGTCTGAACAGAATTTATCACAACATCGTTTAGTTGAATTAAGTCGTGAAGCCGCCGAGTTAGCCGAAAGTGAAAGAGTCCTCGAAGTGGATCACCAAAGTGCACTTGATCATCTGAATTTGGTGTTAAATGCGTTACGTCATCAGGAAAAAATTTCTCGTTATCAAGAAGATGTCAACGAACTGACTGAGCGCTTGGAAGAGCAAAAAATGGTGGTTGAAACTGCTAACGAGCAACTGGAAGAAAGTCAGGCGCAATTTGAACAAACAGAACAAGAAGTTGACAACTTGCGTTCCCAATTAGCAGATTATCAGCAAGCTCTTGATGCACAACAAACCCGTGCATTGCAATATCAGCAAGCCATTCAAGCCTTAGAAAAAGCCAAGACATTGTGTGGATTAGCCGATTTATCGGTAAAAAACGTGGAGGCATATCACGAAGAATTTGAAGCGCAAGCGGAAGCATTGACGAATAACGTGCTTGAACTAGAACAAAAAATGTCTATTTCCGAGGCGGCGAAAACGCAATTTGATAAAGCCTATCAATTGGTTTGCAAAATTGCAGGTGAGGTGCCACGTTCTGCCGCGTGGGAAAGTGCCAAAGAATTGTTACGCGAATATCCGACACAAAAGCTCCAAGCGCAACAAACGCCGCAATTGCGTGCTAAGTTACATGAGTTAGAGCAGCGCTTAAATCAACAACAAAGTGCGGTCAGATTATTAAACGATTTTAATCAACGTGCGAATCAGAGCTTAGAAACGGCGGATGAATTGGAAGCGTTCTATGGCGATCAAGAAGCCTTAATTGAAGATTTATCTGCCGAACTTTCCGAGTTAGTTGAGCAACGTTCAACCCTACGTCAAAAACGTGAAAATTTAACCGCACTTTATGATGAAAACGCACGTAAAGCGCCGGCTTGGTTAACCGCTCAAGCGGCATTGGAACGCTTGCAAGAGCAAAGTGGAGAAGAATTCGCAGACAGTCAGGATGTGATGAATTTCATGCAATCACAGCTGACCAAAGAGCGCGAATTGACCATGGAACGCGACCAGCTAGAACTTCAACGTCAGCAATTAGATGAGCAAATTAGCCGCTTAAGTCAGCCGGATGGTTCGGAAGATGCCCGTTTGAATGTTCTGGCAGAACGTTTCGGTGGCGTGTTGCTGTCTGAATTATACGATGATGTGCCGATCGAAGACGCACCTTATTTCTCTGCCTTATACGGCCCGGCACGCCATGCCATTGTGGTGCGTGATTTGAATGCGGTGAAAGAGCAACTTGCTAATTTGGAAGATTGCCCGGAAGATTTGTATTTAATCGAGGGGGATCCAGCGGCGTTTGACGACAGCGTACTTTCGGCACAAGAGTTGGAGCTTGGTGTGGTTGTTCAGGTGTCCGATCGTGAATTACGTTATTCCAAATTTCCTGAAATTCCGTTGTTCGGCCGTGCTGCCCGTGAAAAATATTTGGAAGAATTACAGGCTAAACGTGAGGAAGTGGCGGAGCAGTATGCACAACGTGCTTTTGACGTGCAAAAATGCCAGCGTTTACATGAGCATTTTAGTCAGTTTGTTGGTCTGCATTTAGCCTTGGCATTCCAAGCGAATCCGGAACAACTGATGGCGCAGACCAATCAACAACGCAATGAAATTGAACGCGAGCTTAATCAATTGGTGATCGGCGAGCAGCAAATTCGTCTTCGTTTAGATGAGGCGAAAGAAAGAATGCAGTTGTTGAATAAATTAATTCCGCAATTGCCATTATTGGCTGATGATAGCTTAACTGATCGCATTGAAGAATGCCGTGAGCAATTAGATTTGGCAGAGCAGGATGAATTATTTATCCGTCAGCACGGTGTCACGTTGTCACAATTAGAACCGATTGCTAACACGTTGCAAAGCGACCCGGAAAATTACGAGCACTTAAAAGCCGATTATGAACAAGCCATTCAGCTACAAAAACAAGTGCAACAAAAAGTCTTTGCCTTGGCGGATGTGGTGCAACGCAAAGCGCATTTCAATTATGCGGAAAGCGTACAAACGGAAACCTCTGAATTAAACGAACAGTTACGCGCGCGTTTAGAACAAATGCAGCAACAACGTGAAATTCAGCGCGAACAATTACGTCAGGTTCAAGCGCAATATGCTCAGTACAATCAAGTGTTGATTCAATTGCAAAGTTCTTTCAACAGTAAAAATCAAATGTTGCAGGAATTGATGCAAGAAATTGGTGAATTGGGTGTTCGTGCTGATGAAGGCGCGGAAGAACGTGCAAAAATTCGTCGTGACGAGTTATATCAACAACTTTCTACTAATCGCCAACGCCGTTCTTACATTGAAAAACAACTCACCCTTATTGAAAGCGAAGCGGAAAATCTGACTCGTCGTATTCGTAAAGCAGAACGTGATTATAAAACTCAGCGCGAACTGGTGACGGCAGCGAAAATGAGCTGGTGTGTGGTGCTTCGTTTATCCCGTAATTCTGATGTAGAAAAACGTTTAAATCGTCGTGAATTAGCCTATTTATCCGCAGATGAATTGCGCTCCATGTCAGATAAAGCGCTAGGTGCGTTGCGTACGGCAGTTGCTGACAACGAATATCTGCGTGATGCTTTGCGTTTATCAGAAGATAGCCGTAAACCGGAAAATAAAGTGCGGTTCTTTATCGCCGTATATCAACATCTGCGCGAACGTATTCGTCAGGATATTCTGAAAACCGATGACCCGATTGATGCAATTGAACAAATGGAAATCGAGCTTTCCCGCTTAACGGAAGAGTTGACCGGCCGTGAACAAAAATTGGCGATCAGTTCTGAAAGTGTGGCGAATATCATGCGTAAAACCATTCAACGTGAACAAAATCGCATTCGTATGCTAAACCAAGGGCTACAAAATATCGCCTTTGGTCAGGTGAAATCAGTGCGTTTAGTGGTGAATATTCGGGATACGCATGCCATGTTGTTGGATGCGTTATCCGGCAATCAGTCGGATTATCAAGATCTGTTCAGCGATAACCGCATGACTTTCTCCGAGGCCATTGCGAAGCTATATCAACGCCTTAACCCGCATATCGATGTAGGGCAACGTACTGCGCAAACCATCGGTGAAGAATTATTGGATTACCGTAATTACCTCGACTTAGAAGTGGAAGTGTATCGTGGCGCAGATGGTTGGTTACGCGCAGAAAGCGGCGCATTATCCACCGGGGAAGCCATCGGCACCGGTATGTCCATCCTCTTAATGGTGGTACAAAGCTGGGAAGAAGAAAGCCGTCGTATTCGCGGAAAAGACATCGTGCCGTGCCGTTTATTATTCCTAGATGAAGCGGCGCGTTTGGATGCGAAATCCATTTCTACTTTGTTCGAGCTATGCGAACGCCTAGATATGCAGCTACTGATTGCTGCACCGGAAAACATCAGCCCGGAAAAAGGCACTACCTATAAACTGGTGCGTAAAATCTCCGGTAATCACGAACACGTTCATGTGGTCGGCTTACGCGGATTCGGCGCAACGGAGTAGTTTAATAAATAAAGAAGTGCGGTTAAAAAATGAAGTGTTTTTTGATCTGCCCCCAAAAATCTAGAATCGTAGCGTGCTACTTGTTGCACGAAATCATGAATGCCCGAAAGGGTTAAATAACGCCTAGTGCATGATTTGGTCGTGCATCAAGATGCACGCTACGCACGAAATCGTGAATATCCGAAAGGGTTAAATAACGTTCCGTGCGTGATTTGGTCGTGCATCAAGATGCACGCTACGCACGAAATCATGAATGCCCGAAAGAGTTAAATAACGTTCCGTGCGTGATTTGGTCGTGCATCAAGATGCACGCTACGCATGAAATCATGAATTACACATCAAGGTTAATCATTCGTGCAACAATTTGCACACTATGACATCGTGAATTTATGCATTGAGGTTAATCATTCGTGCATCAAGATGCACGCTATGACATCGTGAATTACGCATTGAGGTTAATAAACGTCCGCAAAAAGCTGACGATCATATAAAAATGACCGCACTTTTTTGCATTACGGTCAAAAGTGCGGTCAGATTTTCAGACGTTTTTTATTGTGTACGGTATCGCAGATTACAATAGCCCCGGTTGACCTAACGCAGGATCCACTTCACGCGCGTTTAACGCATCTTCCACGGTTAAGCCCAAGGCTTTCGCAACGCCTTCACCATAGGCTGGATCACACCAATGACAGTTACGAATATGACGATATTTGATGAAATCAGGTGCATCCCCCATCGCGGCAGCCGTATTGTTGAACAATGCTTGTTTTTGCTCTGGATTCATTAAGTTAAATAATGCACGCGGTTGGCTGAAGTAGTCGTTATCATCGTTACGATAATCCCAGTTCGCCGCATCGCCATTAATACGAAGTGGTGGTTCGGCAAAATCCGGTTGTTGTTGCCATTGATTAAAACTATTCGGTTCATAGTGCGGCAAGCTACCATAGTTACCATCAACACGACCAAAACCATCACGTTGGTTGCTATGCACCGGGCAACGTGGACGATTTACCGGAATTTGGCGGTAGTTCACCCCTAAACGATAACGTTGAGCATCCGCATAGTTGAATAGACGCGCTTGCAACATTTTATCCGGGCTTGCACCGATCCCCGGCACTAAGTTACTCGGTGCAAAGGCAGATTGTTCCACATCAGCAAAGAAGTTTTCCGGATTGCGGTTAAGTTCAAACTCCCCTACTTCAATTAATGGATAGTCTTTTTTCGGCCATACTTTGGTTAAATCGAATGGGTGGTAAGGCACTTTTTCCGCATCGGCTTCAGGCATAATTTGTACGTATAACGTCCATTTCGGGAAATCACCCCGTTCGATGGCTTCATATAAATCGCGTTGATGACTTTCACGGTCATTTGCGATAACTGCAGCGGCTTCTGCATCGGTTAAGTTTTTAATGCCTTGTTGGGTACGGAAGTGGAATTTCACCCAAAAACGCTCGCCCGCTTCGTTCCAGAAACTGTAAGTATGTGAACCGAAACCGTGCATATGGCGATAGCTTGCCGGAATACCGCGATCACTCATGACAATAGTGACTTGGTGTAATGATTCCGGCAATAATGTCCAAAAGTCCCAGTTGTTAGTGGCTGAACGCATATTCGTGCGCGGATCACGTTTTACCGCTTTGTTTAAATCTGGGAATTTACGCGGATCACGTAAGAAGAATACCGGGGTGTTGTTACCCACTAAGTCCCAGTTACCTTCTTCGGTATAGAATTTTAAAGCAAAACCACGAATATCACGTTCCGCATCTGCAGCACCACGTTCTCCCGCAACGGTCGTAAAGCGTGCGAACATTTCTGTTTTTTTACCGACTTCACTGAAAATTTTTGCGCGAGTATATTTAGTAATGTCGTGTGTGACAGTAAAGGTACCAAATGCACCGGAGCCTTTCGCGTGCATACGACGCTCCGGAATCACTTCACGCACAAAATCTGCTAATTTTTCATTTAGCCATAAATCTTGTGAGAGTAATGGACCGCGTGGGCCGGCAGTTAAACTGTTTTGGTTATCGGCAACAGGCGCGCCGTTACCCATTGTTAAAGGCGTGCTGGTTAGATGAGAAAAAGGGCATTTAGCACTCATAGAAAACTCCTTAATAAATAGTATTAGCTTAAAGTAAATATCGCCAAGCATAATACAGAAAGGTTTTACCGATTGAAATCTATTAAATCAATTTGAAAACCCTATTTAAAAAAGAATTACGACGGCGTAATGCAAATTTGCTATATTCCGCTCAAAATTGTCGTTTTTTCATGAACGGTTCAATCGCATTCTAAAGTGCGGTCATTTTTTAGAAAGATTTTACAAACGGAGAGAAAATATGAATCCTTGGCTTTTACTGGGTGGCTCCATCGGCTTGGAAGTCATCGCCACCAATTTGCTGAAATTAAGCGATGGTTTTACCAAACCGCTTCCCACCATAAGTGCGTTATTGATTTATGCCTTATCGTTTTATTTGGTCTCCATCGTCTTCCGCAGCCTGCCTGTCGGCTTGGCCTATGCCGTTTGGTCCGGCGTAGGGATCATTTTGACAGCGATGGTTGCCTACTTTGCCTTTGGACAAAAACTCGATATGCCCGCTATGTTAGGAATTGCCCTGATTATTTCCGGCGTGCTGGTGATTAATCTATTTTCGACAACGAATCACTAATTTTCAGAACATAACGTGATTGCTATCACCTTCAAAGCAAGAAGCGCTCTCATTGTGCCTTCTCATGTTACTTTACCGGGCGGATCCGTGCGTGAACGGCACCTCAAACTCGGCAACGGAAAGCGAGATGCCCGCCACTGCTCCGCCCCATTACAATGCCAATTTATGGCATTTCAACATAAAGTGTTGCGTTCATTTTACCCTACCAACACAGAGGTCATACTCAATGAACCGGCAATCAAATGATCATTAAAAAATGCCACTTTTTCATCCGGCTCCCGCAGCGCCATCACATACAAGAGTGGCAAATAGTGATCCGGAGTGGGGACAGAAAGCGCCGCATTTTCACCAAATTGCTCATAATGCACCAATTCATCGTCATTTTGTGTGGTCATTGCGTGATTAATGTGATCACGGAACGCATACGCCCAGTCATAACCTGCACCGATTTGATCAATATGTTCCCAGCTTATTGCTCTCAGATTATGCACAATGTTGCCACTACCGATAATCAACACGCCCTCTTCACGCAAAGCAGCCAATTTTTTTGCCAAATTGAAATGCCACTGTACAGGTTGCAAACGGTTAAGACTCAGTTGCACCACAGGGATATCGGCATCGGGATACAGAAACTTCAACACCGCCCATGCGCCATGATCAAAACCG
>NZ_CALIWN010000080.1:0-7643 GCF_938046485.1 uncultured Aggregatibacter sp.
GCAGAAAACACATCAGGCTTGATGATTTCCAGTTTTAAGCGTTCAAATTCGCTATTGGTCAAACGGACGCGGTTTAACTGTTCGAATTTTTGGCGGAAATTTTGTTCAAGCGATTCACGGTCGTGAATATCAGGTCGGTGGGTATATTTCAGATCAATGAGTTTTTGAATGAATTTTTGCTCGATGGTCGATTCGGTGTAGGTCATGGTGTAGATGTATGCTAGTACAAAATAAGTTGAGGGATTCTAACATAAATTAAAAATACGCTATAAATGAATCTTACATTTGCTTTATTAAATATAGGTCTTATGAGAATTTCGACCGCACTTTATAGAAAACAAATCGATTAATTAACTCATCTGCGTAAAGAAATCACGAATGCCCACTAACATATTATTAATGGCAACGGCTGCCAAAATTAATCCCATGACTCGACTAATCACGGCTGCGCCGGTGTTGCCGATCCAGCGTTGAATACGGTTTTCCGAGAGGAATAGAAAATAGGTGATCAGCAGGACGGAAAACATGATTAGGTTGTCATGGCTTGGTCGAACAGGTTGAAGCGGTAATTGTCTGTAAGCAATACAATCGCTATCATGGCGCTGGGTGAGACGATGGATGGCACTGCCAACGGGGAAACTGCCGGTTCGTTGAGATTGGACGAGAGTCTCATTTCCTGTTCCGGTTTGTCTTCGTTGAAAATTATGGTTAAGGCAAACACCAATGAACACCAATCCTCCAGCGATGAGGAAGAAAATCAAAATGCCGATGAGCTGCATCTCCATTGTTGGTTGTTGAGTCCCCCTTTGGGGGACAGTTCCAAAAAAACACGTTTTTCAATGTTAATCATTGCTAATGATGCCTCTGTTTAAAGATTATTCCAAAGGTCAAGAGGGCTTGGCTTTAGGAGAAGAGTCATTGTGTAGTTGCCTTTTGGAGGAAAATAGCGACAAGGAAATGCATAAGAATAAAAGCGTCTGGCAAAGAGGCTTTTTAATAAGCTTACCAGACGCGTTGATCTTTTCTATGTTATTGGATCGTCATTAAATCTCAATACCGTCAAAGAGTGCAGTACTCAAATACCGTTCTGATGCAGATGGTAAAATGACGACAATTAACTTATCCTTGAACTCAGGTAATTTGGCTAGACGATCCGCGGCGGCAACGGCGGCACCGGAGGAAATCCCTGCTAAAATACCTTCTTCCGCCATTAAACGACGGGCTGTTGCAATGGCGGTGTCGCTGTCTACCGTTTCTACGCGATCAATTAATGAAAGATCAAGGTTTTTTGGAATAAAGCCGGCGCCGATCCCTTGAATTTTATGCGGGCCCGGTTTCAGTTCTTGTCCGGCAAGGGTTTGGGTGATCACCGGGGATTCAGTCGGTTCAACCGCAACGGAGATAATTGGTTTACCGTGATCTAATTTGATGGCGCGAGAAATACCGGTAATCGTCCCGCCTGTGCCAACACCGGCAACCACAACATCAACCTTGCCTTCGGTGTCTTTCCAAATTTCTTCACCGGTGGTTTTACGATGAATGTCAGGGTTTGCCGGATTTTCAAATTGTTTTAACATCACATAATGATTTGGGTTGGATGCCACAATTTCTTCTGCTTTGGCGATTGCACCTTTCATGCCTTTCGCGCCTTCGGTTAACACTAAATTGACACCTAAACCGCGTAATAAACGTTTACGTTCGGTACTCATGGTTTCCGGCATGGTTAAGGTGATTTTATATCCACGTGCAGCCGCCACATACGCCAAGGCGATTCCGGTGTTGCCGCTGGTAGCATCCACGATTTCTTTATCTTTGGTTAAAATGCCATCTTTTTCTGCTTGCCAAATCATGTTGGCGCCGATACGGCATTTTACGCTGTAACTTGGGTTACGGCCTTCGATTTTAACGACGATATTGCCGTTACCGAAATGGTTTAAACGCACTAATGGGGTATTGCCGATGGAATAAGAATTATCGTTATAAATAGTCATGTTGAGTTCTCCTAATGAACTGACTGAATAGCGTGTCACGCTGGAAGTGGTGCTATTTTTATCACAAGATGTTCTTCTCCAAAAATAGCCAATTCTTCTATTTGATAACTAAAAGCTATTTAGGCACCAGTTGCCCATCACTTGTTGGCGGTTTGCTCAAGGACATATTGGCACTTGCACCGTTTGACGATTCTGGCGTGGATTTAAAGCGATGACGATATTCTTTTACCCACATGGCGGTTGCGCCACATGCAGCCACCGGAATAACCACCAAGTTCGCAATCGGCACGAGCATACATAAAGACACCAATCCACCAAATGTTACTGTCATGTTGCGTTTCGTAGCTAACTCATTTTTCATTAGTTCAAAAGGAACTTTATGGTTATCGAAAGGATAGTCACAATATTGAATAGCCATCATCCAAGCAGAAAATAAAAACGTGATCAGTGGAATCACGGTTTGTCCGATTAAAGGAATAAAACTTAATAAAAACAAGGCGATAATTTTAGGGAGGCTATAAATCAACTTTTGCCATTCCCGCGCCAACATACGCGGTGTATCTTTGATAAACGCCCATAAAGAATCATTAGAAATCTCTTCGCCTGTCATCATTTTTTCCACTTTTTCGGCTAATAAACCGTTAAATGGCGCGGCAATAAAACCCGATAACGTAGCAAAAATGAAATAATACAACACTAAAATCATGCCGATAATGAGTATCGGCAAAATACCGCCCAACCAACTTAACCAAGAAGGCATATAATCCATCAGATGGCTGACAACATCTTTGATTTGAAAGACAAAGGCAATAAACAAGCCGCCCAGCAATAGGATATTTAATAGCACCGGCATAACGGCAAAACGACGTAAACCTTTTTGTTGAATCAAATGCCAACCGGTCACAAAATATTCAAAACCGAGTTTGATTTCCTGTTGATTTAACATAAATTCCCCTCACAGAAAAGAGGCTCAGAATACAAAGTGCGGTAGAAAAAATCAATAAATAAGCAGACCCTATCATCAATTTCATAAAAACATGATAGACTTATGTAAGTTGCGTTAATTTTGTATGATTGGAGAATCGGTAATGGATTTAAATACAATTTTGATTATTTTAGGGGTAATTGCCCTGCTGGCCTTAGTTGCCCATGGCATTTGGTCAAATCGCCGAGAGAAATCGCAATACTTCCAAAATGCCAATACGTTCTCGCAAAATCATCAACCGAATCGGTTTACGGCACCGAATCAAGCCGCCAGACCGTCTGCAGAACCGCCAATTGCCAATAAGCCTGTGCACAGCTTTGTAGAAGAAAATTTACCACAACAGCAAAACTTAGATTTTGATACAACCGCACCAAATAGCACAGGAACGCAATCTATTGAACGGGCGGTCGATGAAATCAAAATTACGTTGCCAAGCGGCATGTCTAATAATAGTGTTGAACCTCAATATCAAGCTTCCCAGCCAACGCAATCTGCCGTTTTTAACTCGCCGGAGCAACAGCCTGATACGTTAAATGCAATGACGCAAAGCAGTGTGCAATTCCAATCTTATGCAGATACAAACCGTGTCTCTGTGACGCAAATGGAAGAAGAGTATCAAACACCGACGGTATCGCTCACGTCGGTTGAAACAGAACGGCCTCATGAGGAAATATCACAAAACCATGTTGCAGAAACGGTGGAAAATAACTCACCGAAGGGTAGTAAACCGCCATTTGTTATGTTGTATGTGGTTGCACCGGAAAATCGTGAATTTCATGGTGCGCGCTTAGCGCAAGCCTTAGAGGGGCTCGGGTTTATTTTTGGTGATCGTCATATTTATCATCGCCATTTAGATTTAACGTCGTCTAGCCCAGTACTTTTCAGCTTAGCAAACTTACGCCAACCGAATACCTTTAATCCTTATGATATGGAAAACTTTTCTACTGTTGGCATTGTATTGTTTATGGAACTGCCTTCTCCAGGCAATGATATCGTGAACCTAAAAACCATGATTCGTGCTGCACGCAATTTAGCTGATGAACTTGGCGGTTTCGTGTTAACGGATAAACAAGAGATCTTCAACGATCATACGGAACAGGAATACTTGGCTAGCGTAGCTTAATTTATTCCAGCTGTTTAAAAACATTTCCAAATATGACCGCACTTTGGGTTCGTAGTGCTACTCAACGTGCGGTCATTTCTTTCCTTTGTTAAGAACGGCAGTGACGGATTGAAATGGCGGAATCTGTTGACAGTTTCCGATTTGAAGACTAAAATTCCCTGTCTGTTCTTGTCTGAACAGATTCGTAAAACAACATTCTTTAATGAATTTTTATTAAACTGGAGTTTTTTAATGGCAACAATCAACCAGCTAGTACGCAAACCGCGTGTGAAAAAGGTTGTAAAAAGTAACGTTCCTGCATTAGAGGCTTGCCCGCAGAAACGTGGTGTGTGCACACGTGTATACACAACTACACCTAAAAAACCGAACTCAGCATTACGTAAAGTATGCCGTATTCGTTTAACCAATGGTTTCGAAGTAACCTCATACATCGGCGGTGAAGGTCATAACCTTCAAGAGCACAGTGTTGTGCTTATCCGTGGCGGTCGTGTTAAAGACTTACCGGGTGTGCGTTATCACACCGTACGTGGCGCATTAGACTGCGCAGGCGTGAAAGATCGTAAACAAAGTCGCTCTAAATACGGCGTTAAACGTCCTAAAGCTTAATGGTTCTCCGTTAAGTAAGGCCAAACGCTAATTAATCATAAATTTAATTAACCACGACTCCAGTAAAGGTGCATTTGCACAGCAAGATTTCTCATTAAAATGAGGGGCTTGTAAACGAGTTTTGGGTAATCCTGAAGATAATAAAACGGAGAAATTCGCAATGCCACGTCGTCGTAGTATTGAACAACGCAAGATTTTACCGGATCCGAAGTTCGGTTCAGAATTGCTTGCTAAATTTATCAATGTCATCATGGTAGATGGTAAAAAATCTATCGCAGAATCTATCGTTTATAACGCGTTAGACACATTAGCTCAACGTACCGGTAAAGAAGCTTTAGAAGCTTTTGAAGCGGCATTAGAAAACGTACGTCCGACTGTGGAAGTAAAATCCCGCCGTGTAGGTGGTTCTACTTACCAAGTGCCGGTTGAAGTACGTCCGGTTCGTCGTAACGCATTAGGTATGCGTTGGATCGTTGAAGCAGCACGTAAACGCGGTGATAAATCCATGGCTTTACGCTTAGCGAATGAATTATCTGATGCGTCTGAAAATAAAGGTGCGGCAGTTAAGAAACGTGAAGATGTTCACCGTATGGCTGAAGCTAATAAAGCATTTGCTCATTATCGTTGGTAATTCGCTTTTAAGATTTAAGGGCTTCATCTTAGATGAAGCCTTACCCTTATATAAACTGATATTAAATTAAACAAGGTTATAATAATGGCTCGTACAACCCCTATCGAAAGATATCGTAATATTGGTATTAGTGCGCATATTGATGCAGGTAAAACTACTACCACTGAACGTATCTTATTCTACACCGGTGTAAGTCACAAAATTGGTGAAGTACACGATGGTGCAGCAACCATGGACTGGATGGAACAGGAACAAGAACGTGGTATTACCATTACCTCTGCGGCAACAACTGCATTCTGGTCTGGTATGTCCCAACAGTTTCCACAACACCGTATCAACGTTATCGATACTCCGGGACACGTAGACTTTACTGTTGAAGTAGAACGTTCAATGCGTGTTCTTGATGGTGCGGTAATGGTTTACTGCGCGGTTGGCGGTGTTCAACCTCAGTCTGAAACTGTATGGCGTCAAGCAAACAAATATCAAGTTCCACGTATCGCGTTCGTAAACAAAATGGACCGTACCGGAGCTAACTTCCTACGCGTGGTTGATCAATTAAAAACCCGTTTAGGTGCAAATGCGGTTCCTCTTCAATTACCTGTGGGTTCAGAAGAAAACTTTACCGGTGTTGTTGATTTGATCAAAATGAAATCAATTAACTGGAATGAAGCTGACCAAGGGATGACTTTCACTTATGAAGATGTGCCTGCAGATATGCAAGCCGCTTGCGAAGAATGGCGTCAAAACCTTGTTGAAGCAGCAGCAGAAGCTTCCGAGGAGTTAATGGAAAAATATCTTGGTGGTGAAGAGTTAAGCGAAGAAGAGATCAAAGCAGGTCTTCGTCAACGCGTATTAGCAAACGAAATCATCTTGGTAACTTGTGGTTCTGCATTCAAAAACAAAGGTGTACAAGCAATGCTTGATGCGGTTGTTGAATACTTACCGGCACCAACAGATATTCCAGCAATTAAAGGTATTAACCCTGATGAAACTGAAGGTGAGCGTCATGCAAGCGATGAAGAGCCATTCTCTTCATTAGCGTTCAAAATTGCAACTGACCCATTCGTAGGTAACTTGACTTTCTTCCGTGTATATTCCGGTGTAATTAATTCTGGTGATACCGTATTAAACTCTGTACGTCAAAAACGTGAACGTTTTGGTCGTATTGTACAGATGCACGCAAATAAACGTGAAGAAATTAAAGAAGTTCGCGCGGGCGATATCGCTGCGGCAATCGGCTTAAAAGATGTAACAACAGGTGATACATTATGTGCTATTGAAGCACCAATCATCCTTGAACGTATGGAATTCCCTGAGCCGGTAATCTCTGTTGCAGTAGAGCCAAAAACAAAAGCAGACCAAGAAAAAATGGGTCTTGCATTAGGCCGTCTTGCACAAGAAGACCCGTCATTCCGTGTTCACACTGATGAAGAATCCGGTGAAACCATTATTTCCGGTATGGGTGAGTTACACTTGGATATCATCGTTGACCGTATGAAACGTGAATTCAAAGTGGAAGCTAACATTGGTAAACCACAAGTATCTTACCGTGAAACAATTCGTACTCGTGTTAACGATGTAGAAGGTAAACACGCAAAACAATCTGGTGGTCGCGGTCAATATGGTCATGTTGTTATCGACTTATATCCATTAGAGCCAGAAGGTCCGGGTTACGAATTTGTTAACGAAATTAAAGGTGGTGTCATCCCTGGTGAATACATCCCTGCTGTTGACAAAGGTATTCAAGAGCAACTTAAATCTGGTCCATTAGCAGGTTATCCAGTAGTTGATATCGGTGTTCGTTTACATTTCGGTTCATACCATGATGTGGACTCCTCTGAATTGGCGTTTAAACTTGCAGCATCTTTAGCATTTAAAGCGGCATTCGCAAAAGCAAACCCAGTTTTACTTGAGCCAATCATGAAAGTTGAAGTAGAAACTCCACCTGAGTATGTAGGTGACGTCATCGGTGACTTGAGCCGTCGTCGCGCTATGGTGAACGGTCAAGAAGCAAATGAATTCGTTGTTAAAATCGACGCTGAAGTGCCGCTTTCTGAAATGTTCGGTTATGCAACTGACTTACGTTCCCAAACTCAAGGTCGTGCTTCCTACTCAATGGAACCATTGAAATATGCTGAAGCACCGAAAAACGTAGCTGAAGCAGTTATTGAAGCTCGTAAAAAATAATTTTGTTTAACTAAGGCCACAAGCCATCTTGGCTTGTGGGCTTATATATTGAGGAAACTTAATCGTGTCTAAAGAAAAATTTGAACGTACAAAACCGCACGTTAACGTGGGTACAATCGG